>JAEWKL010000702.1 GCA_023386115.1 Pseudomonadota bacterium | reverse complement strand
CGCCTGCGCCGACGGTGGGGCGGCGCGGCAGCCCGGCTCGACCTGCGGGCAGCGGGGCGCGAAGGCGCAGCCGGGCTGGCCTTGCGCCGAAGCGATCGAGCCGGGGATCTCCGGCAGGGCCGCGCCGCGCAGGACCTCACCGTGAAGAACCGCCCGGCTCCGGGGCGAGGCGGCGAGGAGGCCGCGGGTATAGGGGTGGAGCGGATCGGAGAACAGCGCGTCCGGCTCCGCCTCCTCGACCCGGCGGCCGGCATACATCACCACCACCCGGTCGGCCCATTGCCCGACCACGCCGAGGTCGTGGGTGATGAGCAGCACCGCCATGCCGAGGTCGCGGCGCAACCCGTCGATGAGGTCGAGCACCTGGGCCTGGATCGTCACGTCGAGGGCCGTGGTCGGCTCGTCGGCGATGAGGAGCTTTGGGGTGCAGGCGACCGCGACGGCGATCATCACCCGCTGCCTCATGCCGCCGGAGAGCTGGTGCGGGTAGGCGTCGACCCGCCGGTGCGGATCCGGGATGCGGACGCGGTCGAGGAGATCGACGGCGCGGACCCGGGCGGCGCGGGCCGAGAGGCCCTCGTGCCGGCGCAGCACCTCGGCGATCTGGACGCCGACGGTCAGCACCGGGTTCAGCGCCGTCATCGGCTCCTGGAACACCATCGCGATCTCGCGCCCGCGGATCTCGCGGAACCGGCGCTCACTCAGAAGCCCGACATCGCGGCCGTCGAACCGGATCGTGCCGGACTCGATCCGGCCGCGCGGCGGAAGGAGGCGCATCAGCGCCAGCGCGGTGAGCGACTTGCCCGAGCCGGACTCGCCCACCAGCGCGACGGTCTCGCCGGGATCGATCGCGAAGCTCAGGTCCTGCACCGGCCGGGCCCGCGGGAAGGCGATGCCGAGGCCCTGGACGTCGAGGAGCGGCATCTCACGCCTCCCCGGCGAGGCGGGGATTGAGCGCGTCGTTGAGCCCGTCGCCGACGAGGTTCAGGGCGAGCACGGTGAGAACGATCGCGACCCCGGGGATCGCGGTCAGGTACCAGGCGCTGCGCAGGACCTCCCGGCCCGCCCCGATCATGCTGCCCCAGCTCACGAGGTTCGGATCGCCGAGGCCCATGAAGGACAGGGCCGATTCCATCAGGATGCCCGAGGCGACCATCACCGAGGCGGTGACGACGATCGGCGGCAGGGCGTTGGGCAGGATCTCGGCGAACACGATCCGCAGAGGCCCGTAGCCGAGGCCGCGGGCGGCGGTGACGAAGTCCTCCTGGCGTAACGACCGGAACTCGGCCCGGGTGAGGCGGGCCACCGTCGGCCACGAGGTCGCCCCGATGGCGAGCGTGATCGCCGGGATCGACGGCTGCGCGATGGCTACCAGCACCACCAGCAGGATGAAGGCCGGAATGGTCTGGAACAGGGCGATCACGCGGCCGAGCGCACGGTCGATCCGCCCGCCGCCATAGCCGGCCGTGGCGCCGACCAGCACGCCGACGGCGAGCCCGAGGGAGGCCGCCGCGAAGCCGACGAGGAGCGAGACCCGGGCGCCGTGGGCGATCCCGGCCGCGACGTCGCGGCCGAGGGAATCGGTCCCGAGGGGATAGGCCGGATCCTGGCCCGGCCACAGGAACGGCTGCGCCACCATGCCCAGCGGATCGTCCGGGTAGATGATCGGCGCCGCCAAAGCCGCCGCCGCGACCATGCCGAGGATCGCGAGGCCGGACAGGGCCGTCGGGTTGCGCAGGAAGGCCCTGAATGCCCGCCGCGGCGCGGGCGTCGGCAGCACCGACGCGCGATCCGGCGCCGCAGGGGCCTGCGCGAGGCGCAGGGTCATCGGGGACGAGGTCATGAGCGCACCGCGATGCGAGGGTCGAGAAGCGCCTGGAGAAGGTCGACCGCCACGTTGGCGACGAGGACCAGGAGCGAGGAGAGCAGGAGCACGCCGAGCAGCACGCTGAAGTCGCGCGCCATCACCGCCTCGAAGGCGAGGCGCCCGAGGCCGGGCCAGGAATAGACCGTCTCGATCACGACGGCGCCGCCGAGGAGCCCGCCGACATGCATGCCGGCCACCGTGGTGACCGGCAGGAGCGCGTTGCGCAGGACGTGGCGCAGGGTGATGGCCAGCGGCGACAGGCCCTTGGCGGCGGCGGTGCGCACGAAGTCCTGGGCGCGCACCTCCAGCATCGTGGCGCGCACCAGGCGGGCGTAGATCGCGACGTAGAACAGCGCGAGCGACAGGCCGGGCAGCACCATGTAGCGGAGCTGGTCGACGAGGCCCGCGAAACCCGTGAGCCCCTGCCCGATGGTGCGTGCGCCGCCGCTCGGCAGCCAGCCGAGCGTCACCGAGAACAGCACGATCAGCATCAGGCCGATCCAGAAGCCCGGCACCGAGTAGAACAGCAGCACCGCGACCGAGAGGATCCGGTCGAGGAGGCCGCCGGGCGCCCGGGCCATCAGCGCGCCGAGCGCCAGGCCGGCCAGCAGCGCGAGGCCCAGCGCCAGGCCCATCAGCATCAGCGTGCCGGGCAGGCGCTGCCCGATCAGCTCGGCCACCGGCATGTTGTAGCGCGGCGAGACGCCGAGGCTCAGATGGGCGAGGTTGCTCAGGTAGGCCAGGAACTGGTCGAGCACCGGCAGGTCGAGGCCGAAGCGGCTGCGCAACGCCGCCAGCGTCTCCTCGGTCGCCGCCCCCGCCTCGCCGGCCATCACCTCGGCGGCGTCGCCCGGCGCGAGGCGCAGGAGGAAGAAATTCACCAGCAGGATCAGGAAGGCCGTCGGCGCGGCCTCGAGGAGCGCCCGTCCCAGAACCGGGAGCAGGCGGCGTGTTCGGTCCATCGCGGGTCACTCCGGCGCGGCGCCGCCCGGCTGCGGCAGCGCCGCTAAATTCATATTGTCGATCTATTTTGTCAACTATAGGATGCCGGCATCGCCGGGGCCCGCGTCCCGGCGCGCGAGGCGAGCCCCGTCATGACCCTCCCCCCTCCTCCCGGCGCCCAGCTCCCCGGCGCTCTCGTCGGTCGACCCGGCTTCACGAGCCCGGCCGACTTCCCCGACAGCCCGCTGTCACGGGCGCTGGGGGAGCCGCTGCTACTCGGCCTGTTCCTGCCGATCCAGGCCGGCGGCTGGACCGCCTCGACCCTGCCGCGCACCACCGATTGGCGCTTCGACTACAACCGCGACCTCGTGCTCGAGGCCGAGCGGCTCGGCTTCGACCTCGTCTTCGCGCTGTCGCAATGGCTGCCGAAGGGCGGCTATGGCGGCGTGCTCGACGGGCAGGCCCTCGATTCCTTCACCAGCATCGCGGCCCTGTCGGCACTCACCCGCCGCATCCTGCTGGTGGCGACCGTGCACGTGCTCTACGGGCCCTGGCACCCGCTGCACCTCGCCAAGTTCGGCGCCACCCTCGACCACGTCACCGGCGGCCGCTTCGGCTTCAACGTCGTCACCGGTCACCGGGCGGTGGAACACGAGATGTTCGGCTGGCCGCGCATCGCGCACGACCGGCGCTACGCGCTTGCGGCCGAGTTCGTCGAGGTGGTGCAGCGCCTGTGGCAGGACGAGGCGCCGTTCTCGTTTTCGGGCGAATCCTCCTGGCGCCTCGGCGACGGCTTCGTGACGCCGAAGCCCCGGTACGGCCGGCCGATCCTCGTCAACGCCACGGGCTCGGAGGCGGGAATCGCCTTCGCGGGGCGTTACTCCGACATCGTGTTCGTGACGAGCCCGGCGGGCGCCGACATCGACAGCGCGCTCCAAGCGCTGCCCGACCACACCGCCCGGGTGAAGGCGGCGGCCCGCGCGGTCGGGCGCGACATCCGCACGCTGATCAACCCGCTGGTGATCTGCCGCGAGACGGAAGCCGAGGCCTGGGCCTATGCCGACGCCATCGTGGCCCATGCCGATCCGCGCAGCCCGAAGGGTTTTCGCGCGCTCGATTCCGACGCCCATGCCTGGAAGGGACGGGAGGGACGGGCCGATCCTTACGCCGCGATCGGCGGCAACGTCCGGGTGGTCGGCTCTCCCGAGCAGGTGGTGGCGCAGTTCGCCGCGCTCAAGCGGGCCGGCATCGATGGGCTCCAGCTCAGCTTCTACGACTTCAAGCCCGACCTCGCCTTCTTCGGCGAGCGGGTGCTGCCGCTGATGCGCCAGGCGGGACTGCGCGGTACGCCCGTCTCCCTCGCGGCCTGACCCCCCTGCCTTGGACCGGATGCCATGACCGCCCTCACCCGCCGCCGCTTCACCACAGGTCTTGCCGCCGGCAGCCTCGGCCTCGCCCTGCCGGCCCGCGCCGGCACACCGCGCCGGGGCGGCACCCTCACGATGGTGATCCAGCCCGAGCCGCCGATTCTGGTGAGCCTGACCCACACTGCCGGACCGACCACCCGGGTGAGCCCGAAGGTGACGGAGGGCCTGCTGGCCTTCGACCTCGACTTCCGGCCGCGCCCCCTTCTCGCCACCGCCTGGGAGGTGAGCGGCGCCGGGTTGCGCTACCGCTTCTCCTTACGCCGGGGCGTCCGCTGGCACGACGGCCAGCCCTTCACCGCGGCCGACGTCGCCCACTCGATCCGGCTCCTCAAGGAGCATCATCCGCGCGGGCGCGGCACGCTCGCGGGCGTCGTCGACGTCGCGACGCCCGATCCCCATACCGCCGAGATCGTGCTGTCGCGCCCCGCCCCCTACCTGCTCGCGGCGCTCACCGCCTCGGAGACGCCGATCGTGCCGAAGCACCGCTACGACGGCGACGTGCTGGCGAGCCCGAACGGCAAGGCGCCGGTCGGCACCGGGCCGTTCGTGTTCAAGGAATGGGTGCAGGGCAGCCACATCCTGTACGAGCGCAACCCGGATTACTGGGACCCGGGCAAGCCCTATCTCGACCGGATCGTCGTGCGCTTCATCGCCGACGCCAATGCTCGGGCGGTGGCCCTGGAGACCGGCGAGGTGCTCTACGCCCCCGACACCCCGGTGCCGCTCGCCCAGCTCGACGCGCTCAAGGCCAACCCGGCGCTCAGGCTCGAAACCCGCGGCTACGACTACCAGCCGATCGTCTACCGGCTCGAGTTCAACCTGGCGAACCCGTACTTCAAGCATCTCGCGGTGCGCCGGGCGGTGGCCCACGCGGTCGACCGTTCGGCGATCAACCGGCTGGTCTTCTACGGCTACAGCCAGGACGCGCCTTCGGCGATCAGCCCGGCGCTCAAGGCCTTTCACGATCCGGACGCCCCGAAATATCCCTTCGACCCGAGGCGGGCCGATTCCCTGCTCGACGAGGCGGGCTTTCCCCGCGGCGCGGACGGCGTGCGCTTCCGGGTCCACCACGATTACATGCCCTATAGCGAGGTCTACCAGCAGCTCGGCAACTACACCCGGCAGGCCCTCGCCAAGGTCGGGATCGGCGTGACCTTGCGGGCGCAGGACGTACCGACCTGGTTCAAGCGCACCTACACCGACCGCGCCTTCGATGTCATGAGCAACGCCATGAGCCATTCCTTCGACCCGACGGTCGGGGTGCAGCGGCTGTACTGGTCGAAGAACTTTCGCCCCGGCGTGCCCTTCACCAACGGCTCCGGCTACAGCAACCCGGAGGCCGACCGGCTGCTCGAAGCCGCCGCGGACGAGACCGATCCGGACCGGCGCCGCGCGCTCTTCTTCGCCCTTCAGGGACAAGTCGGGCGCGACCTGCCGGACGTGAACCTCGTCACCGGCGCCAACCTGACGATCCTCAACCGCCGCGTCGCCAACCATCCGACGACGATCGACGGCCCCTCCGACAGCTTCGCCGACGTCTGGCTCGAGGCGTGAGCCATCACGACAGGAGACCCCGCATGAGCTTCCCCGCAGGCCTCGGCTTCGCGCCCGACCTCACCGATCCCTACCTCGCCAACGATCCCTACCTCGCCAAGGCGGCGGAGTTGCGCACGTTCTTCGCCCGCGACGCGGCCGAGCGCGACAAAGCCGGCGGCCGGCCGACCGAGCAGATCCGCCTCCTCAAGGAAAGCGGCCTTCTCAAGCTCCTGATCCCGCGCGAGCATGGCGGGCACGGCGAGCCGTGGTCGACGGCGCTCAAGATCGTGCGCGAATTCGCCAAGGTCGACGGGTCGCTGGGCCATCTCTACGGCTATCATTTCGGCTCGGTCCACGCCGCCCACCTCCTCGGCGATCCGGACCAGGCCGCCCACCTCTCCCGGCGCTCGGCCGAGGGCAACTGGTTCTGGGGCAACGCCCGCAACAGCTTCTCCAGGACCCTGTTCGGCCGCCGCGACGGCGAGTGGATCACCGTGAACGGCTTCAAGCCCTTCACCTCGGGCTCGCACGTCGCCGACGCCCTGGTGATCGCCTGGCTGGACGAGGACACGCATGACTGGACCTTCGCCGCCGTGCCGGCCGACCGGCCCGGGATCATCGTCGAGAACGACTGGGACGCCATCGGCCAGCGCCAGACCGGCAGCGGCCGGGTCACCTTCGCGGACCTCAAGGTCCATGCCGACGAGGTGCTGCACCACGGCTTCGACAGCGGCCGGCCCTACCGGACGCTCGGCGTGCTCCAGCAGCAGAGCGTGCTCCTCAACGTCTTCATCGGCAGCGCGCAGGGCGCGCTGCTCGCCGCCCGCGACTACACCGTGACGACCTCGCGGCCCTGGCTCCATTCCGGCGTCGAGACGCACACCGACGACCCCTGGGTCCAGCGCACCTACGGCGACCTCGTCCTGCGCACGCAAGCCGCGACCCTGCTCGCCGACCAGGCGCTCACGGCGATCGACGCCGCCTTCGCCCGCGGCCGCGACCTGACCGAGGCTGAGCGCGGCGAGGCCGCCGTCACGGTGGCGGCGGCCAACGCCCATGCCGGGGCGGTCGCCCTCGACGTCACCAGCACGGTGTTCGAGGTGATGGGCGCCCGGGCCTCGGCGGCCTCATACGGATTCGACCGCTTCTGGCGCAACGTGCGCACCCACACGCTGCACAACCCGGCCGAGTACAAGATCCGCAACGTTGGCACCTGGTTCCTCACCGGCGCCTACCCGCAGCCGAGCAACTTCCAGTGAACGGCAGTGCCATCGCGGAGAGTCTTCTCGCGCCGCCCGCCGCCGCAGCCCGCTCCTCTCTCGCGCACCGTTCTTTAAAAAGAACAATCTCGTTGACTTAACGAACGCTTCCGGACACCCTTGGATCATCGGACGGGGCCCCGAAGGCGGCCGGTCCGGTCCCCCGAACCAGGAGCGACAAAGATGGCCTTCCGGCCCCTGCATGACCGCGTGCTGCTGCGCCGCCTCGACACCGAGGCGACGACCAAGGGCGGCATCATCATCCCGGACACCGCCAAGGAGAAGCCGCAGGAGGGCGAGGTCGTCGCCGTCGGCCCCGGTGCCCGGGACGACCAGGGCGCGCTGACGCCCCTCGACATCAAGGCCGGCGACCGGGTGCTGTTCGGCAAGTGGTCCGGCACCGAGGTCAAGATCGACGGCGAGGACCTCTTGATCCTCAAGGAAGCCGACATCCTCGGCGTGCTCGCGGCCTGACCCCCAACACGATCGAGAAGGACGAACCCCATGGCTGCCAAGGACGTGAAGTTCTCCGCCGATGCCCGCGAGCGCCTTTTGCGCGGCGTGGACATCCTGGCGGATGCCGTGAAGGTCACGCTCGGCCCGAAGGGCCGCAACGTCGTGATCGAGAAGAGCTTCGGCGCGCCGCGGATCACCAAGGACGGCGTCAGCGTCGCCAAGGAGATCGAGCTTGAGGACCGGTTCGAGAATCTCGGCGCCCAGCTCCTGCGCGAGGTGGCCTCGAAGACCAACGATCTCGCCGGCGACGGCACCACCACCGCGACGGTGCTCGCCCAGGCCATCGTCAAGGAGGGCGCCAAGGCGGTGGCGGCGAACTTCAACCCCCTCGACCTCAAGCGCGGCATCGACCTCGCGGTGGCGGCGGCGGTGAAGGATGTGGCGGGCCGCGCCCGCACGATCACCACCTCCGACGCCATCGCGCAGGTCGGCACCATCTCGGCCAACGGCGATGCCGAGATCGGCCGGCTGATCGCTCAAGCCGTCGAGAAGGTCGGCAAGGAGGGCGTCATCACGGTCGAGGAGGCGCGCACCGCCGAGACCGAGCTCGACGTGGTCGAGGGCCTGCAATTCGACCGCGGCTACCTCTCGCCGTACTTCGTGACCAATGCCGAGAAGCTGACCGCCGAGCTCGACGATCCCTACATCCTCATCCACGAGAAGAAGCTTTCCTCGCTCCAGCCGTTGCTGCCGGTGCTGGAAGCCGTGGTGCAGTCGGGTCGTCCGCTCCTCATCATCGCGGAGGACATCGAGGGCGAGGCGCTGGCGACCCTCGTCGTCAACAAGCTGCGCGGCGGCCTGAAGGTCGCGGCCGTCAAGGCACCGGGCTTCGGCGACCGGCGCAAGGCGATCCTCGAGGACATCGCGATCCTGACGAAGGGCCAGACGATCTCGGAGGAGCTCGGCATCAAGCTCGAGAGCGTGACGCTGGCGGAGCTCGGCCGCGCCAAGCGGGTGCGGGTCGACAAGGAGACCACCACGATCGTCGACGGCGCCGGCGAGGCCCCCGAGATCGCCGCGCGGGTCGCCCAGATCAAGGCGCAGATCGAGGAGACCACCTCCGATTACGACCGCGAGAAGCTGCAGGAGCGCCTCGCCAAGCTGTCGGGCGGGGTCGCGGTGCTGCGGGTCGGCGGCGCCACCGAGGTCGAGGTCAAGGAGAAGAAGGACCGGGTCGACGACGCGCTGAACGCCACGCGGGCGGCGATCGAGGAGGGCATCGTGCCGGGCGGCGGCGCCGCGCTGCTGCGGGCCCGCGGCGCGGTCGCGGCACTCCAGGGCGGCAACCCGGACGTGACGGCCGGCATCAAGATCGTCTTGAGGGCGCTCGAAGCCCCGATCCGCCAGATCGCCGCCAATGCCGGGGTCGAGGGCTCGATCGTGGTCGCGAAGGTGGGCGAGAGCGATTCCGACACCTACGGCTTCGACGCGCAACGAGAGACCTACCTCGACCTGATCGAGGCCGGCATCGTCGATCCGGTGAAGGTGGTGCGCACGGCGCTTCAGGACGCGGCCTCCGTGGCGGGCCTGCTCGTCACTACGGAGGCGCTCGTCGCGGACAAGCCGAAGGACAGGCCCGCCCTGCCGGCACCGGCCGCCCCGGACTTCTGACCGGCTCCGCGTCCCGGCGCTTGCCCGGGGCGCGACACACTGGGCCGGGCCGACGGCGGGGCGGCCTCACGGGCTCCGCCTCCCGGCCCGGTCGCCACGCCGGCCCGCCCGAGGGCAGCCTGCCCTGGAGTGTGGCGGCCCTTGCGCCCATCCTGTCGGGATCAGGCCCGCGGAGAGGCGCGCCCGCACGGTCCCGGAACCGGCGCCCGCCCGACCGTCCGCGCCGGACCAATCCGGGATGGAGTTGGCTGAAGCGACCCCTCCGAGAAGAATCTTTCTGCCGATCCTTCAATTCACGTACGACCTTTCCAGAAAAATCGAAGACAAAAATAATCTTGTCTCGTTGACGACCATCTTGGTCAACGACAAGATCGACATCTCAAGACAATTCGCGCGTGCCGAATGACGGCGCGCCCAACGCATGAGGCTGGCATGACGTCGCTCAACGAGTATCTCCTGGAAAAGCGCGCGGCCGTCGCCGCACGGGAGGCGCGGATCGAGGCCGGCCGCCTCGGGCCGGTACCGCTCGCCGCGCAGGTCAGCGTCGAGGGCCGCAGCGGCCTGCGCCGGATCCGGATCCGCGACCATCAGGTCGTCACGGATTCGCCGCCGGACTTCGCCGGCTACGACCTCGGCCCCGGCTCGCCGGAGCTGCAACTCGGCATCCTCGGCAGCTGCCTCGCCCATTCCTACCTGATCCACGCGGCGCGTCTCGGGGTGCCCCTCGACGCGGTCGACGTCGCGGTGAGCGGGCAGCTCGATGCCCGGGCCGGGCGTCCGGGCTTCGAGGCGGTGCCGGTCAGCCCGCACGACATCGCCTACACGGTCAGGATCGTCTCGCCGGCCTCCCGCGAGGCCGTGGCCCATCTCGAGGCCGAGGTCGACCGCGCCTGCCCGATCCTCAACCTCCTGCGCTCGCCGCAGACCGTGCGCGGCACGCTCGACCATCGGGCGCCCGAAGCGCCCGCTCAGGCCGCCTGATCCTCGCCCCTGCAAAGCCCTGGACCATGACGCTCCCTCCCCTGCCCCACACCCGCCGCCGCTTCCTCGCCCGCGCCGGCGCCCTCGGCGTCGCGGCGCCGCTGGGCCTCGTCGGATCGCCCTCCTCGGCCGGGCTCCTGCCGGTGCCGGACCTCGCCGGCGCGCCGATCTGCCGGGTCGCGGCCGAGGGGCCGGTACCGGGGGCCGCCCTGCGCCCGAGCAAGCTCGCCTGGAACGCCTCGGCGATCTGCCCGGCCGCGGCCCCCGT
>JAEWKL010000690.1 GCA_023386115.1 Pseudomonadota bacterium | reverse complement strand
GCGCCGGGCCATCCAGGCGCGGCGGGCAACCTCGCAGCGCTCCTGTGCGCAGCGGGGCGGGCGGCTAATGCCATCGCCGTGCTGAGCAACGCCCTGCGGGCGGTGCCGGAAGAGGCGGGCTTGCGCGCGCGCCTCGCGGCCCTCGTCGCCGAATCCTCCGGGCCGGACCGCGCCCGCCCGATCGCGGAGGGCGCGCTCGCCCTCCGGCCAGACCTTCCCGAGGCTTGGTTCTATCTCGGCAACGCGTTGCGCACCTGCGGCGAGCGGGCCCGCGCCGAGGGCGCTTACCGCCGCGCGACGCAAGCCCGGCCCGATTTCGCCGAGGCCTGGAGCAATCTCGGCGACATGCGGGCCGAGGCCGGAGCCCTCGAGGAGGCGGTCGCCTGCTATCGTACCGCGCTCGGCCACAGGCCCGATCTGCCGCAGCCTCGGGTTAATCTCGGCGAGGCGCTGAAGGCGCAAGGGCTGGCGCAAGAGGCCGCCACCCTGCTCCAGGACGGACTCGCGCTGCATCCAAACCTTCCGCTTCTGCACGCGAATCTGCTGCTGACCCTGCACTACCTGCCTTCGGTCCCGCCGGCGGTCCTGGCCCGCGCTCACGCCTACTGGAATCACCGTCACGCCGCAGGGCTCCTGTCCGAACGGCCCGTCTACGCCAACGTGCGTGACCCGTCGCGTCGGCTGCGCATCGGCTACGTCTCGCCCGATCTCTGCACCCATCCTTGCGCCTCCTTCATCCTGCCGCTGTTTGGCGCGCACGACAGACACGCGGTGGAGGTGGTGGCCTATGACCTCTCCGGACGGCGGGACGCGGTGACTGAGCGCCTGGAGCGCCGGGCCGACCTGTGGCGCCCGCTTTCCGGCCGCGACGACGCGCAGGCCGCCGCACTGATCCATGCCGACCGCGTCGACATCCTCGTCGATCTGGCGGGCCATACGGCGGGCGCACGTCCCCTGATCTTCGCCCGCGCCCCGGCTCCGGTGCAGGTCGCCTGGCTCGGGTATCCCAACACCACCGGCATGCCGGCGATCGGGTACCGCCTCACCGATGCTTGGGCCGATCCGCCAGGTTCGAGCGACGACTGGCACAGCGAGCGGCTGGTGCGGCTTCCCGGCGGCTTTCTGTGCTTCGCCCCGCTGGCCGAAGCCGAACCGGGGCCGGTCCGGCGCAGGGAGGAGCCCCTCACCTTCGGCTCCTTCAACAACCTTGCGAAGGTGACGCCGCAGGTCGTCGCCCTGTGGGCCCGCCTCCTCCGAGCGGTCCCGGCCTCGCGGCTCTACCTGAAGAGCCGTGCCCTCGCGGACGCGTGGACCCGAGAGCGGTTTCTTACCCTGTTTGCCCGTGCCGGCGTGGAGGCGGAGCGCCTGATCCTCGCAGGCCAGGTCGCGGCGATGGACGAGCACCTGCGGGCCTATCACGGAGTCGACGTCGCTCTTGACCCTTTCCCCTATAACGGGACCACCACGACCTGCGAGGCGCTCTGGATGGGAGTGCCCGTGGTGACCCTCGCGGGAACGCATCACGTTGCCCGAGTCGGCGCCAGCCTGCTCATGGCCTGCGGCCTGCCGGACCTCGTGGCGGAGACAGAAGAGGCTTATCTGCGCGCCGCCATGGCCCTCGCAGCCGATCCGGGACGCCGGGCGTCGCTCCGGACGGACCTTCGTGCGCGGATGCGGGGCGCGCCGCTCGGCGACGCGTCCCGCTTCGCCCGCTCCGTCGAGGATACGTACCGCACGCTGTGGTGCGAGTGGCTCGCGAGCGCCGATCCGGCCCCGCCCCGTACGGACCGGGTGCGGTGAGCGCGGCGCCCAACGAGGCGGAACACGCGTTGGCTCGCGCCTTGGAGATCGAGGATTACGAAGCCGCGTCCCGTCTTGCACAGGCTCTTCTCGAGCGTGATCCAGCGCATCGCGATGCTGCCTATGCCAGAGGCATGGCCGCGTGGTCGAAGAAGCTCCACGGCGTGGCCAAGCCTTGGCTGCGCGCCGGCTCCGCAGGGAACCCCACCCGTCGGGTGCGGTATTTCAAATTCCTGTACGAGCGTGGCGACCTCTTGGAACTGAGCAGCGAGCTTCGCCTCACAGGCGGCGGCACGGAGGACGACGAAACCCGCCGCTTGAGAATTCTGACCGGCGCCCGCTTGGGAAACGCGTTTTTGCAGGTCTACGGGTATCGCGAGGCGCTCGATATCTACAGGCAGACAGTCGAGGATATCGGCGACGCGGTGCTGGCGACGCCGTTGGGCGAGAACATCGGTCAGGGATTGCTCGCGAGCTGTGATGGATGCAGGCAGCTTCCCTCCCTGTTTGCAAGCGCGGATCGGGCGGTGCGGGACCTGCAAGGTCCGCACGTGGTTGGCGGCATTTTCGAGGGACTGGTGCTGCCGGACCCTTTCGGCTACGCGGTGGCGGCCTTCCGGATTGGCAGCTACGAGGCGGAATGCGCGCCAGTACTGTCCGCGGCGGTCAACGAGCGCCGGTACCAGCGGGTCGTCAACATCGGCTGTGCCTGGGGATACTATGCGGTCGGCCTCGCCCGCCTGCTGACACAGGCTTCGGTCATCGGCTTCGAGAGCGACCCAGTGGCGCGCGGATGGGCGGAGCGAGTCGCCGCCGCCAACGGCGTCGCGGATCGCGTGTCCTTGCTCGGTACGTGCACACACGACGGTTTGCAGACCGCGCTTGAGCCAACTGAGCGCGGCTTGCTCGTTGTGGATTGCGAAGGTGGCGAACTGACCCTGCTCGAAGGAGATACGGTCCGGATCTTGGCACATTGGGATCTGCTGGTCGAATGCCACGATTTCATCGATCCAGCGATAACGACGCGGCTCATAGAACGCTTCGCGGCAAGTCACCAGGTCGAGAAGATCGCGAAAACATTCAAAGCTCCCTCGGACTATCCTCGGCTGCGCAGCATCCGTCCGCTCGACCGCTGGTTCGCGGTCCTCGAGGCGCGGGCGGAGCGCACCCACTGGCTCTGGCTGCGCTCCACCTCGACAGTCTGTCGATGAAGGCGGCACCCCTGAGGAGCACGACTCGGCTGCATCCCCCGCGCTCTCCCTGGTCGAGCCGGCATACCATGCCGCTGAGAAGCGCTCAGGTGCACACCTCCCGAGCGGTGATCTCCGACAGGGCCGCGGCGACCCGCGCGACGGTGGCGGCCCACCCGCCGGGCTCAGTCTGCCGAAACAGGCGCATCGTCGGGTACCAGGGCGTGTCGTCGCGCTCTTGGAGCCAGCGCCAGCAGCCGTCGTAGCGGGAGAGCACCCAGACCGGCTTGCCGAGCGCTCCCGCCAGATGGGCGACGGAAGTGTCGACGGTGATGACGAGATCGAGGCGCAGGATCAGGGCTGCCGTGTCGGCGAAGTCCCGCACCGCCCCCATCGGATCATGGAGCACGAGGCCCGGCGGCGGGTCGGCAAGCTGGGCGGCGGGTGCGCCCATCTGGAGGTTGACGAGGCGCAGGTTCGGCACCTGGGCGAGAGGGGCGAAATCCGCCAGGATCATGCTGCGACGCCGGTCGGTGAGATGGGCGCTGATGAATCCGGGACGGGGATCGCCCGACCAGACGAGGCCGACGCGCAGCCCGTCGCCAGGCAACGGCACGGAGAGCCAATGCGCCACTGCCTCGGCCGGGGGGAACAGGTAGGGCATCCGAGCCGGCACGCTCTCCAGCGTCGTGCCGAACAGACGCGGTAGGCTCAGCAGCGGGCAGTGGAAATCGGGCCGCGGGAAGGCATCGCTCGTTCCGTAGACCGCGGCGACCCCCGGCATCCTGGCGACCAGCCGCTTGAGAGACGGTTGCACGATCAGGAAAACCCGAGCGCCTCGCTCGGCCACCAGAGGGGCGTAGCGCACGAAGTGCAGGGTGTCCCCCTGGCCCTGCTCGGCGTGCAGCGCGATCGTCCGGCCCTCGAGGGGCTCGCCCCGCCAGGGCTGGAGGTCCGCTCGCACCTTGGGAAGTTGCCCGGTCTCCCAACGCGCCTCGTAGAGATCCCAGGCCTCCCGCAGCCGTCCGCCCTTCAGGAGGGCGAGCGACAGGTTGAAGCGAGCATCAGGATGGTACGGCTCCGATTCCAGTACGCTGCGGAAGAGGGTCTCGGCCCGCGCCAAATCGCCGAGGTCGAGATGGACGATGCCGAGGTTGTTGCGGGCCGACAGGTGCTCGGGCTGCAGCCGTAATGCGCGCCGGCACAGGGTCTCGGCCCCACGGAAATCCGCCGCGTCCTGCGCGTGCGAGCGCAGGATATGGCCGAGATTGGCATAAGGATCGGGGTGGTTTGGCCGCAGGGCAATGGCGTTCCGGCAGCAGCGCAGGGCTCCGGCGCCATCGTTGAGGCTCCATCGGGCGCTGGCGAGGTTGTTCCATGCCTCGGGCTGGTCCGGCGCGAGGCGCAGGGCTCGGGCATAGGCCCCCGCCGCCAGCGCTTGGTCCTTCCGCAGGGAGGCCGCGATGCCGAGCTTGACATAGGCCTCCGCCTGCCCCGGCTCGAGCACGATTGCCGCGCGGGCGGCCTGCCCCGCCTCGCCGCCGCGGCCGGCCAGCAGGTGGGCGTTCGACACTGCGACCAGGGCGGGGGTGGTCGGCCGCAGGCGGCAGAACCGGCCGAGCCAGCGCGTCGCTCCACCCGGGTCGGCCGGCTGCTTCAGGAGGTTGGCGAGCGCCTCCGGATAATCGGGCCGCAAGGCTAGCGCCTGCCGGTAGCGGGCGAGCGCCGCGTCCTGCCGTCCGAGGGCCCGCAGGGCCTCGCCGAGGCTGTTGCGGTAGATCGCCTGGGCCCGGTCGACTGCCGTGGCGCGGGCGATCCAGCCGAGGGCGCGCCACGCGGCACCGGCCTGAAGCGCGACGATGCCGTGCAGGTGGAGGGCGTCCGCATTGGCCGGGTCGAGGGCGAGGACGCGCCGGTAGAGCGCGTCCGCCCCGGCCCCGCCGGCTCTATGCAGGGCGGTGGCCCGGGCGAGCAGCGGCGCCGGACCCATGACGGCGACGGAGACGCCGAGACCGTCGTCCGTCCCCCGCTCCTCCGTGATCCGGGCGGTCGCCGCCATCGCCACACCTTCGCTCACAGCTCTCCTACCCGCGCCTGGTCTGGATCCATCGCGGCTTCTGGACGGCTTCTCCTGTCCGCGCAACGCGGGCCGGCGCGACATGTCCCGTGCTCCATGTCCAGCCCGTCAGTCCGCCGCCTCCGTGAAGGCCCGGGCGAAGTCCGCCCAGCTCCGTTCGGCGCGCACGAAGGAGCGGCCGCTCTCCCCGATGTCCCGGGCGGCGGCGCGGTCCTGGTAGAGTGCCTCCAGACACGCGACCGCCTCGTCGACGCTGGACTCGCCCCAGCCGATGCGCCGGCTCCCCGGGTCGGACACTGGATCTTGGTGGAGGAGCGGCAAGCAGGTGCCCTCCCGGATCAGATCGAGATGGCCTGTATTGGCCGAGAGGATCGTCGGCACACCGCAGGCCATGGCCTCCATGGCCACGAGGTTGGTCGCGCCCTCGCAGCGGTTGGGGAAGAGTGCCGCGTGGCACTCCGCAAACAGGCCCGCGAGACGGTCGCGGCTCAGGAAGCCGAGGTCGATCACGCTGCCGGGCGAAGCGCCGTTGGCTGTCGCCCATCCTTCCAGATCGAGGCGGCCCTCCGCTACGGTGACCGGGATGGGGGCGTGGCGCGATTCGGCCATGCCGCGGGCCGTGTGCGGCCAGGGATTGATCCAGGCGGTGACGAGAAGCGCCTCGGGATGGCGCTGGTGGAAGCGGGTAAAGGCCGCGAGCGCGATATCCTGCCCTTTGCGGAATTCCAGCTTCCCGCCGGAGAAGATCACGAAGCGGTCGCCGAAGGCGCGACGTGGCGCAACCGGTTCCAGCTCGTCCGGATCCACTCCCTGGAAAATGCAGGTCACGTCCGCGACGCCGCGCTCACGCAGCAGGCGACGATTATACGTCGAGTGCACCACGATCCGGTCGAACCCCCGCGCCCGGTCGATCGCACCCGCGTCGAGGCCAGTATCCTCGAAGGCGATCACCCCGATGTTGCGCTCGCCCCGATAGAGGCGGCTCGGCTCGTCCCAGACCACGCCGTTGCTCAGCGCGTGCAGCATCACGGCGCCGCTCAGCCGCAGGGGCTGCCCGCTGCGGGCGGCGGAGATCGCGCCGATCCGCCGGTAATTCTCCATCAGGGGCTCGATCCGGGCGCGGTTGCGCGGACGCAGGGCGGCGAGCGCCGGCTCGCAGAGGAGCAGCGGGGAACGCCCCGCGTCGAGCAGGTGCAGGCAGGTATGCGTGCCCACGAGCCCCCAGCCGTGCAGCTCGGAGATCTGCCAGGACAGCGCGAGCGTCGGCGGAGCCAAGCGGTCCTCCTCAGGGCGCGGGCCGGGGGGCAAGGATGCCCACGCTGTGCATGAAGTCGAGCAGGTTGCCACCCGGAAAGAGATGGCAGCGCAGCCCCGCCGCGCGGCCGGCTATCAGATCCGTCTCCTGGTCGCCCACGAGGTGGCTGCGCGCGAGCTCGACCGGCCAGGCGCGGATCAGATCGAGCAGCATGCCGGGCTCGGGCTTGCGCCAGGGATGAGCCTGCCGATAGCGGGCGAGCGGCGCTTCCGGGTGGTAGGGACAGTAGCGCACGTCGTCGAGCCGGGCCCCGGCAGCGGCGAGCTCGGCCGCCATGTGGCGGTGTAGCGCCACCACGTCCGCCTCGGTGTAGAGGCCGCGCGCCACGCCTGACTGGTTGGTGACGAGGAAGACGCGGTAGCCGGCCGCATTGCAGGCGGCCACCGCCTCGCGGGCGCCCGGGATCCAGACGAAGCGCTCGGGCGAGCCGACATAGCCGAGATCGTGGTTGAGCACGCCGTCGCGGTCGAGGAAGACCGAAGGGCGCGGGACCGCGCGATCCATCTCAGACCTCCGGGCGTGGAAAGAGGCGCTCCTCGACAAGGCCGCACAGGATGTGGGCGGCGGCGATGTGCACCTGCTGGATCAGCGGCGTCCGGTCCGAGGGCGCGTGCAGCACGAGGTCCGCCCGCTCCGGCATGGCGCCGCCGCACCGCCCCGTGAAGGCGAGGACGACGAGGCCCCCGTCACGGGCCACCTCCATCGCCCGCAGCACGCTCGGCGACCGGCCGGAGGTGGAGAGCGCGAGCAGCACGTCGCCCGCCCGCCCGAGGGCGCGGACCTGACGGGCGAAGACCGCCTCGTAGCCGTAATCGTTGCCGATGGCGGTGAGCACGGAGGTGTCGGTGGTCAGCGCGAGCGCCGCAGCGGGCGCCCGGTCGTAATTCAGGCGCGAGAGCAGCTCCCCGGCGATGTGCTGTGCGTCCGCCGCGCTGCCGCCGTTGCCGAGCGCCAGGAGCTTGCCGCCCGAGGCGAGCGCCTTCGCCACCCGGTCCGCCGCGCGCGTCAGGGCGTCGAGGAAGGTTGGGTCGTCGATTGCCCGCTGGAGCACGTCGCGGGACTCCTCCAGGTAGGCGATCGCCGCCGCGCGATGTCGGGACATGCTCATCGGGTCGTCAGTTCCGCTCCTCTCGAACGGCCGGCTCCACGCAGAACGGCTCCGGCGGCAACCCCGCCGCGTGGCGCCGCCACATTCCGCGCCAGGCGCTCTCGAGGTGGCGCACGAAGCGCGGCGTGTCGAAGAGCGGGCAAGTGCTGCGCCCCTCCACCAGCCGCCGTCGCAGGCCGGCGAGCCGCTCCGGCTCCGCGACGAGGCAGCCGGCGAGCTCCTCGTAGGCGTCGAGCGAGGCGGCGACAAGCTCCGGCAGGCCGGCCGCCCGCAGCAGACTCGCGGCGACGCGCGCGGCGAAGCCCTCGCCGAGGCAGGTCACGACCGGGACCCCTGCCCACAGGGCATCCGATGTCGTGGTGTGGCCGGTGTAGGGGAAGCTGTCGAGGCACAGATCCGCCGCGCCGATGCGGGCCAGGTGCTCGGCTTGCGGCAGAGGCGCGGCCCAGACCAGACGCTCCGGCGCGATGCCGGCCGCGGCGGCCCGCGCACGCATCCGGGCGAAGCAGGACTCGTCCGGCGCGTAGAGCCAGAGCTGCGCACCGGGCCGTCGGCCGAGCAGGCGCATCCAGCGGGCGAAGAGCGCTGGACCGATCTTGTGGGGCGCGTTCAGTGCGGCGAACACGAAGGCGTCCTGTGCTAGTCCGAGCGTCCTGCGCTCTGGAGGCGAAGCGGTGCGGGGTCGTTGGCGGTCGTTCGGCTGGTAGGTGTCGGGCAGGCGCACGAGCCGCTCGTCGAAGAAGGCCTGGTGCTCTGGCGGCGTGACCACGGGATCACCGATCAGATAATCGACGGCCGCGCCGCCGATCGTGCTGGGATAGCCGAGCCAGTGCACCTGCAGCGGAGCGAGGCGCCGTCGCCAGAGCCGGTGCCGGCCGTGCTCGGTGGGGCCCTTGAGATCGACCAGGATATCGATCCCGTCGGCGCGGATCCGCTCGGCGAGCGCGGCGTCCGGAAGGTCGGTGACTTCGTGGAAGCGGTCGAAGGCCGCCCGGAGCCGCTGGCGCATCGGTCCGCCGTCGTCCGGTCGCGTGGCGTACCCGACCGTGCGGAAGCCCGCCCGGTCGTGGAGCTCGAACACCTCGGCCGTCAAGTAGGCGGTGGCGTGCTCGTGGAAATCGGCTGACACGTAGCCGACCGTGAGGGGCCGGTCCGGATCCTCAGACCGGTCGGGCGGCATCCAAGTGGGCACCGGGCCGAGCATCGCCCGCCGGAAGGCCCGGGCCGAGCGGAGCTGCTGGGCCGGATCATCGTCGATCAGCAGGTTGACCAAGGGCAGGATGACGCCGTCCGCTGCCGCGACCGCCCGCAGGCGCGCCGCGATCGCCTCGTCCGCATCCCAGTCGCCAGACGCGCGGCCCGAGAACAGCGCTGCGCTGAGGATGTCGCTCCGGCTGGGATCGAGGCAGGCGGCGTGTCGGTAGGCTCGGGCCGCGCCCGTGCCGTCCCCCGCCCCACGCCTCGTGTGGCCGAGCTCGTGCCAAGCTTCGACTGACTCGGGCGCCGCCACGACGGCCGCCTCGTGGACGATCCGGGCCGCGGCGGCGCGGCCTTCCGCCCGTAGCGCCGCGCCGAGCAGGATGCGAGCCCGCCGGTTATCAGGCAGCAGGGCGACCGCCCGTTCGAGGTCGGAGGCTGCCCGATCGCCGGCCGTCAGGCGGGCGGAGCCCCGGATCAGCCAGGCCTCGCCGTGCTCCGGGTCGAGGGTCACCGCTCGGTCCAGCAGGCGCAGGCCTTGCCTCTCGTCGCCTTGCTCGCACAGCAATCGGCCGAGATTGACGTAGGCATCCGCGATGCCCGGGTCGATGGAGAGAACATCCCGAAACAGTGCCACGGCGGGTTTCGGCCGCCCGGCGGCGGCCGCGATCAGGCCGAGAAGCATCCGAATGTCCGCACGCTCCGGTGCCGTGGCGAGAGCTTCGCGGCCCAGTGTCTCCGCCC
The DNA here is from genome assembly GCA_023386115.1 of Pseudomonadota bacterium. Classification (GTDB taxonomy): domain Bacteria; phylum Pseudomonadota; class Alphaproteobacteria; order Rhizobiales; family Beijerinckiaceae; genus Methylobacterium. The sequence continues at coordinate 24,676 of JAEWKL010000690.1, read as the reverse complement.
GGTCGAGGCTGCCGTTCAGATACGCCTGCAGCGCCGACTCCAACATCCGAGATGGGTCCCGGACGCGGGGTGGGAGTGTCGCGGTGCCGTACGAACAGCCGGCCCCAGAATTCTTCCGGGCGAGGACGGCGACCGCGTCCGCGACCCGAGCCATCGCGCCGACCCAGTCCCCTGGGCGCGGGCAGCGGAACAGGCGGTGATTCGGATACCAGGGGGTCCGCTCGGGATCATCCATCCAGCGCCAGTCCCCCATCCAGGGCAGAACCAGGAAGACCGGCCGCCCTAGCGCGCCGGCGACGTGGGCCACGGAGGAGTCGCAGCAGACCATGAGGTCGAGATTGGCGGCGAGTCCGGCCACGTCGGCGAAACCGTCACCGCTCGGATCCGCATCGCTCTGGGCGATCCCGAGGCGAGCCCCGTGTTCGGCCAGTTCGTCCAGCCCCTCGACGCGCTGCAGGCTGTGCAGCGAGACGCCCGGCAGGGCGGCCAGCGGCGCGAAGGCGGCAAGCGGGATCGCCCGGACGGCACCGCTCGCGCGCCAGTGGATGCCGATGCGCAAGCCCTGACGCGGCAGCCGGCGGGCCCAGGCCGCAGCGCGCGCCGCCTCCGGCGCGAGATAGGGCAGCGCGGCCGGGACCGTCTCCAGGCGCGTGCCGCAAAGATACGGCAGGCTCATCAGGCTCTGATGGCAGTCGAAGTGCGGCAGGTCCTCGCCCTCGGCAACGAGCCTGTCGATGCCGGGCGCGCTTGCGAGCAGACCCCGCAGCGGCGCTTGGCACAGAAAGGCAGTGCGAGCGCCCATCGCCTTCAGGAGCGGCAGGTAACGGACGAACTGCACGCTGTCGCCCAGCCCCTGCTCGAAATGCACCAGGATGGTCCGGCCGGCGAGCGGCTCGCCGCGCCAGGGAGGCACCGACCGGAGATCCGGGCGCCAGCGCCAGGCCGGCTGGAGCAGGCGCGCCTCGTAGTGCCGGAAGCCCTCCTCGAGCCGCCCCGCTGTCAGCAGGCAGATGCCGAGATTCTTGCGGTGATGGGGGTCGGCGGGGTCGGCCGTGACTGCGCGCCGATACCAGGTCTCCGCCGGTCCGAGGCGGCGGCGCGCCATGTGGGCCGCTCCGAGATTGTTGGCTGCCCCGGCTGCGCCGGGAGCGTCGATCAGGGCGAGGCGGAGAGCAGCCTCGGCCGCCGCGGGCTCGTCGCCGGCCGCCATCAGCGTTCCGAGTCTGAAAGCGGCGCCCGGATAGTCGGTGCGCAGGCGCAGCAGCCGGCGCAGCAGGTCGATCGCCTCCGGCGCACGGGGGCCGCGGGAGAGTGCGTCGGCGAGGTGGAAGAGCGCGTCCGGCTGCTCGGGATCGCGCGCCAGCACGACCGTCAGAGCCTCGACCGCCTCCTCGATCCGTCCCGCATTCGCCGCGGCGAGACCGAGCACGAGCAGGGCATCCGGATGACTCGGCGCCACCGCCAGGGCTGCCCGGAGGCTCGAGATCCCTGCCTCGACGCGCCCGGCCCCGAGATGTTCGATGCCCTCCGAGATCAGGCGCTCGACGGACCCATCAACCGCGTCCACAGCAATCCCTGTCGCCAAAACAGCACACCCCCTGGCACAACCTCGGGAGGGCCGCAGCGCCCCCTTTCTAGTCTCGCCGCGTACCGGATATAGAATCTAACAGAATCAAACGGAGTGACGGCCACGTTGGAGTGGTTACCGACACGGTCTCGGCGACGTTGCGCTCCCCCCATCTACCTGGATTGGAGAAGTCTCTCAAGGCATTCTTCGGGGGTTTTGGAGGCGAGCTTTCGGCTTCGACTTGTCGATCCATGCCGGTAACGGTCTGCCCAATGGACTGGAGCGGTCGAGTGCGGTGTCAGCAGGACCGGTTAACCGGTCCTTAATTGGATTTGGATACGCGTCACCGGTGATCGGCTACGTGGGCCTTGGCTCGTGCGCCGGATGACCAAGACGCTTTCGATTGACTGGGGCGGAGGGCTAATGAGCCACGACCGCGCCGCACTAGGTGGATGGGATCCGGCCGATGGGTGCTGGTGGGACGCTCACGCTTCCGGCAGGGGCCACCGATTACCTCTTCTCCAAGACCGAGGTCTGGAGCGGTATCGTCGGGAATGGCACCCGCGGCGTCGTTCTCGAGTCGATTGGCAACACGCTCAGCGTCATTCAACTCGACCACATCGTCGGCGGCCGCAATGCGCCCGGTAGCCCCATAAAAGACGTCGTCACGCTGCTGCCAACCGGCGGCGGGAGCACGATTACGGTCCAAAACCTCGAGACGCTGTACGGCAGCACCGGCCAGGATCTCGTCCGGACCACCAGCACCGGCACCACGATGGCAGTGGAGGGCATCGAGACGTTCCTTGGGGCTACGTCCGGCACCAACCTGATCGTCCTGACGAGCACCGCCGGCAACACGATGTCGGTCGGATATCTCAAGTCGATCATCGGCAGCGCCGGCAAGGACGTCATCACGTTCGGTGCAGGCGGACAGGTCGGGTCTACGGCAGCCGTCACCCTGGTCGAGACGCTGATCGGTACCGCGGGCGATGATCTTTTCGCGACCGTCGGGGGCGGCAGCAACACCGTCAGCCTGACCGGCATCGAGCTGTTCCTCGGTAACGGCAGTGGGCAGGGCGACGTCATCACCCTCGCCGGCGGCGGGACCATCGGCGTGTCCTATGTCGAAACGGTGATCGGATCTAGCGCGCGGGACGTCGTAACGTACGGGTACAGGCTCGGAAGCGTCGACCAGAGGACGGGCGGAGGCACCGTCTCCGTCTCGGGCGTCGAGGTCATCGTCGGTGGAACCGGCTCCAAGAACACAGCTATCCTGCTGGATCAGGGCAACACCGTCACGGTGGCGAGCCTCAACACCCTGATCGGCGGCGGCGGCAACGACGTCGTGCAGCTGACCATGCTGGACGGCACGCCGATCGTTGGCACGGGGCCGGTCCTGTGGAACACCGTCGGCAACACGATGATGGTCTCGATGCTCGAGACCATCATCGGCACGTCCGGCCAGGACGCAATCATCTCGCTTAACAACGGCGGCGGCACCCTGTCGGTATCGGCGGTCGAGACGCTCGTCGGCCGGGGCGGCACCGAAGTTATCCTCCTCGACGAGAGCGGCAACACGGTCGCGGTCTCGGGATTGGAGACCCTGATTGGCGGGCAGGGCCAGGATGTCGTCGGCCTGACGAACGTTAGTTCGTTAAGCGGCACGACGATGCAGGTCTCCGGGATCGAAACCCTGCTCGGTGGCACTGGTAACGACGTCATCGTCCTGTCAGACACTGCCGGCACGATCTTCGTCAGCGACGTCGAGACCCTCTATCTCGCGCAGACTGGCCAAACACTGGATGTTACCGGCCAGACCCGCGAAGTTGTCTTTCCGTTTTCGGTGACCGCCCCCTCCGCACCATCCGCGCCGTCCCTCGCCACCGTGTCCGATACCGGCCTGCAGGGCGACCTGCTGACCGGCTCGGCCGTACCAACCCTGACCGGCACCGCGGCAGCCGGGAGCGTGATCAACCTCTACGGCGCGCCGCCCAACGCAGCCACCGTCCTCGCCCTCGGGAGCGGGACGGCCGACACCGCCGGCCTTTGGTCGATCACCACAGGCACCGTCCTGACTGACGGTGCCTGGACCCTGATGGCGAAGAGCGTGGCGTCCGGCACGGAGAGCAATGCCTCCGCCCCACTTTTCCTGACCATCGATACCGCGGCGCCTGCGGCCCCGACCCTGGGCCTCGCGCCGGGTTCCGACACGGGCGCATCAGCGGCCGACGGCATCACGAACCTCGTGCAGCCGACGCTGATGGGCTCGGCGGAGGCGAGCAGCACCGTCACGCTCTACGACGGCACCCTCGTGGTTGGCACGGCGACCGCCGACGGCGGCGGCACCTGGTCGATTGTTGCGCCAACCCTGGCGGCCGGCACCCATACCCTGACGGCGTTTGCCGTGGACGCTGCCGGCAATACCGGCACGGCCTCGAGCCAGCTGTCCGTGACGGTTGACACCGAGGTGGCCGCCCCGAGTCTCGCCCTGAGCCTCGCCTCCGACACGGGGATTGCGGGAGACAACCTGACCGCCGTCAACACGCCGGTCATTGCCGGCAGTGCGGAAGCTTTCGCCGTCATCAGTTTGATTGAGAACGGCGCGTCGCTCGGCAGCGCGAGCGCGGATGCGTCGGGTCAGTGGCAGCTCACACTGGGTAGCCTCGCGGAGGGGCCGCACACCCTGACCGCCAGTGCCGTCGACCGCGCGGGTAACACCAGCGCCCTGTCAGGATCGCTCACCGTCACGATCGACACCACGCCGCCGGCCGCCCCCTCCGTGCCGGCGCTGGCGCCGGCCTCGGACACTGGCCTCTCGAACAGTGACCGACTCACCGGGATCGCCGCGCCGACCTTCACGGGCAGCGCGGAAGCCGGCAGCGTGATCGACCTGCTGGTCGGCGGCTCAGCGGTGGGAACCGGCACCGCCAGCGGGGCGGGCCTCTGGACGATCACGTCGAGCACACTCGGCGAGGGCACGCAGACCATCTCGGCACGGGCTCGCGACGCGGCCGGCAACGTTCGCGACGGCGGTGACATCACCGTCACCATCGACCTGACCGGCCCGCTGGCGCCTTCGGGCATCGGCCTGACGGCGGTCACCGACAGTGGGGTGCAGGGCGACGGCGTGACGAACGTTGCTGCACCGACTCTCATGGGGAGCGCCGAGGCGGGCAGCACCATCCGGCTCTACGAGGGGGCCACCGCCCTCGGTACGGCCCTCGCCAATGGGCAGGGGTTATGGGAGATCGCGCCGGGCAACCTCGGCGACGGCCGCCATACTCTGACGGCCCGGGCCGAGGACGCTGCGGGCAATACCGGCTCGGCCTCGGCCGGGTTCGTCGTGACGATCGACCGGAGCGTCGCCACGCCCACGGGCCTCGCCCTCACGATAGCGTCGGATACCGGCGACGCGGGGGACGGGATCACCAACCTGGCGGCCCCTGCCATCCGCGGCGTCGCCGAGGCGGGCAATCTCGTCCGGCTCTACGAGGGTCAGACCCTCCTGGGCAGCGGAACGGCAGACGGACAGGGCGCCTGGACGGTGAGCAGTTCCGTCCTCACCGACGGCGGCTACAGCCTGACGGCCGTCGCCATCGACCCGGCCGGCAACACCAGCGCGGCCTCCGCGGAACTCGCCGTCACCCTCGACCTCGTGGCCCCGGCCGCCCCGTTCGGGCTCGCCCTTGATGGCGCCTCCGACAGCGGCACGGTCGGCGATGGTCTGACGCATCACACCGCGCCCGTCATCACCGGCAGCGCTGAGCGCGGCAGCCGGATCGCACTCTACGACGGCAACGCTCTTATCGGCGCCGGTACGGCCGACGCGATCAGCGGGCTCTGGTCAGTGCAGGCTGTCAGTGCGCTGATCGAGGGCCCGCATACCCTGACGGCGATTGCCACCGACCGCGCCGGCAACACCGGCACGGTCTCGACCGGACTCGCGGTCACGATCGACACCACGGCCCCGGCCATCGGCACGCCCACGGCCGATGCCGACGGCGTGGCGCCGACCATCACCGGCACTGCGGAGGCCGGGAGCGTCGTCACTCTCTACAGCAGCCCTTCGGGCGGAGCCGTGCTCGGTACGGCGACGGCAGGCCCGGCCGGGGCCTGGAGCATCAAGACGCCCGACCTCGCGCCGGCCACCTACACCCTGGCGGCCCAGGCGATGGACGCTGCCGGCAATGTCGGCAGTTCGCAGCTCACGCTGACCCTGGCAGGGCGTCAGGGCACGCCAGGCGGGCTCGCACTGGCGCCTGGCAGCGACAGCGGTGCCGACCTGGGTGACCGCATCACCGGGGTCGCTGCGCCGACCATCACCGGCACAGCCCTCGCCGGCGCCGTGATCACACTCTACGACAACGGCACGACGACCGCGGTCGGCACCACGACGGCGGACACCTCTGGCGCATGGGCGATCACCGCGGCCGTTCTCGGCGACGGGATCCACGTTCTGCGCGCCATGGGCCAGGACGGCACCGCGGCGCTCGGCATCTCGACGCCCCTGACAATCACCATCGACACCACGGCGCCGGAGGCGGGCGGACTCGCACTGCAGGCAGCCTCGGACACGGGCGCCTCGTCGAGCGACCGCATCACACGGGCCACGAACCCAGTCGTTACCGGAACCGCGGAGGCCGGCAGCCTCGTTACCCTCTACGACAGTGACCGTGCCATCGTGGTCGGTCAGGCGACCAGCGCTGCGGACGGCACATGGTCGGCGACCACGACCCTCGGCGCGGGCGTGCACACGCTGACGGCACAGGCGGTCGACGTCGCCGGCAATACCGGGAGCGTCAGCGCAGGGCTCCCTATCACCGTCGATACGGCCGCGGCGGCACCCGCGATCCTCACCCTCGCCGACGACCTCGGTACCGGCGGCAGCCATCTCACGCGCCTGATCGCCCCTACCCTGTCCGGCTCAGCCGAGGCCGGCAGCAGCGTCGCGCTCTATGCTGGCGGCCAGCTCGTCGGCACAGCAAGTGCCGATCTCGCGTCCGGTGCCTGGACGGTCGGTGCCGCGGCGCTCGGCGACGGCATGCACACGCTGACCGCGCAGATCGTGGACCGTGCCGGCAATACCAGCCTCGCCTCGTCAGACTTCGTCCTCTCAATCGACAGCACGGCGCCCGCGGCCCCCGCCACCCCTACATTCTCGGCCGACACCGGCACGCCAGGCGACGGCGTGACGCGCGAGCAGATCCAGACCTTCACCGGTACAGCGGAGGCCGGCAGCCTCGTCACCCTCTACGACAACGGGACCGCGCTCGCGGACGTGACCGCGGACGCGACCAGCGGCGTCTGGAGCGTGGCGAACGTTACTCTGGCGGCAGGTCTTCACGCCCTGACCGTGCGGGCAGCCGACGTGGCGGGCAATACCGGCGCCTCCTCGGCGGCGCTTGCCCTCACGATTGACCTGGCGTCGGATGCCCCCTCCAACCTCGCCCTCGCAGCCGGGAGCGACACCGGCCTATCGGCGAACGACCGCGTGACCCGGGCCTCGGCGCTCACCCTCACCGGGTCGGCGGAAGCGGCTAGCAGCGTCATTCTCTACGACGGAGGTACCTCAAACCCAATCGGCACGGTCCAGGCCGACGGCACCGGCGCCTGGAGCTTCACCCTCACGGGGGCCGCGGAGGGCGCGCATACCTTCACGGCGACGGCGATCGATCCGGCCGGGAACACCTCAGCGGCGTCGGCAGCACTTACCGTAACGGTCGATCGCACGATCGCTGCGCCGCTCGCTCCCGCGCTGGATGCCGGCTCCGATACCGGCGCGAGCGCGGCTGACCACGTCACTCGGCTCCTCACGCCGACCCTGACCGGCACCGTGGAAGCGGGCGCGCAGGTCTCGCTCTACGAGGCCACTGCCCTCGTCGGCGTGACGACGGCAGATCACTCAGGGGTCTGGCGGATCAGCCAGGGTCTGGCGGAGGGCACCCACGCCCTGTCGACCCGGGTGATCGACACGGCCGGCAACAGCGCGGATTCCACCAGCAGCCTCACCGTCACGATCGACGCCACGGCGCCAGGCGCGCCCTCCGTCCCCACCCTCGCGGCGGCTTCGGATACGGGCGCTTTGTCGAGCGACCGCATCACCCGGATCGCCACACCGGTTCTCACCGGCTCGGCCGAGGCGGGCAGCACCGTGCTGCTCTACGACGGCGCGGCGCCCGTCGGCACGGTCGCGGCGGACACGCTCGGCGCCTGGACGCTCACCACGGCATCGCTTGCGGACGGGATTCGTACCCTGACGGCGCAGTCAGTGGATCTCGCCGGCAACACCTCCGCAACCTCTGCAGCGCTGATGGTGACGATCGACACTACCAGCCCCAGCGCCCCGGTGGTCACCAGCGCGGCGCTCACCAACAGCACCACCCCGACCCTCACCGGCACGGCCGAGGCAGACAGCTTCGTCACAGTCACCATCGGCGGAGCGACCTACGTCACGACCGCCACAGGCGGAGCCTGGTCGCTCGATCTTGCCAACGCCACCCCGGTCAGCGGCGCGCTCAGCCTCAACCTCAACGGCAGCAACGTCGTCTCGGTGAGCGCCACCGACACGGCCGGCAACACGTCCTCTGCTGGGACGCAGTCGCTGGTCATCGACACCATTGCGCCGACCACGCCCGCCGTGACCTCGGCGGCGCTCACCAACAGCACCACTCCGACCCTCACCGGTACGGCCGAGACGGGCAGCAGCGTCACAATCACGGTGGGTGGGGCGACCTACGCTACGACCGCCACAGGGGGAGCCTGGTCGCTCGACCTCGCCACCGCGACTCCCACTACCGGATCGCTCAGCCTCAACCCGAACGGCAGCAACACCGTCTCGGCCACGGCTACTGACGCGGCCGGCAACACGTCCCCCGCAGGGACGCAGTCGTTGGTTATTGACACCACCGCACCGACCACCCCTGCCGTCACCTCGGCGGCGCTCACCAACAGCGCCACCCCGACCCTCACCGGCACGGCGGAAGGTGGCTCGACGGTGACCGTCACGGTGGGTGGGGCGACCTACGTCACGACCGCTACGGGCGGAGCCTGGTCGCTCGATCTTGCCAGCGCCACCCCGGTCAGCGGCACGCTCAGCCTCAACCTCAACGGCAGCAACGCCGTCTCGGTGAGCGCCACCGACGTGGCTGGCAACACGTCCTCTGCTGGGACGCAGTCGCTGGTCATCGACACCATTGCACCGACCACGCCCGCCGTGACCTCGGCGGCGCTCACCAACAGCACCACTCCGACCCTCACCGGTACGGCCGAGACGGGCAGCAGCGTCACAGTCACGGTGGGTGGGGCGACCTACGCTACGACCGCCACAGGGGGAACCTGGTCGCTGGACTTGGCCACCGCCACACCGGTCTCCGGCACGCTGAACCTCAACCCGAATGGCAGCAATGCCGTCTCGGTGAGCGCCACCGACGCGGCCGGCAACACGTCCTCCGCTGGGACGCAGTCGCTGGTCATCGACACTACCATGCCGACCACGCCAGCTGTCACCTCGGCTGCGCTCACCAACAGCACCACCCCGACCCTCACCGGCACGGCCGAGATGGGCAGCAGCGTCAAGGTTACGGTGGGCGGGGCGACCTACACCACGACCGCCACGAGCGGGACCTGGTCGCTCGACCTCGCCACCGCGACGCCCACCAACGGGTCGCTCAGTCTCAACCCGAATGGCATCAATGCCATCTCGGCTACGGCCACCGATGCGGCTGGCAATACGTCCCCCGCAGGGACGCAGTCGCTGGTCATCGACACCAGTGCACCAGCCGCGCCCGCCGTCACCTCGGCGGCGCTGACCAACAGCGCCACCCCGACCCTCACCGGCACGGCGGAAGGTGGCTCGACAGTGACCGTCACGGTGGGTGGGGCGACCTACGTCACGACCGCGACGAGCGGGACCTGGTCGCTTGACCTGGCCACCGCCACACCGGCTTCCGGCACGCTGAACCTCAACCCGAACGGCAGCAACGCCGTTTCGGTGAGCGCCACCGACGCGGTCGGCAACACGTCCTCTGCTGGGACGCAGTCGCTGGTCATCGACACCACCGCACCGACTACGCCCGCCATCACCTCGGCTGTGCTTACCAACAGCACTACCCCGATCCTTACCGGAATGGCGGAAGGCGGATCGACGGTGACCGTCACGGTGGGTGGGGCGACCTACGCCACGACCGCGACGAGCGGGACTTGGTCGCTTGACCTGGCCACCGCCACACCGGCTTCCGGCACGCTGAACCTCAACCCGAACGGCAGCAATGCCGTTTCGGTGAGCGCCACCGATGCAGCTGGCAATGTCTCCGCAGCCGGGATGCAGACGCTGGTCATCGACACCGCCGCGCCCGGTGCCCCCGCCATCACCTCGGCGGCGCTCACCAGCAGCGCCGCACCGATCCTCACCGGAACGGCCGAGACGGGCAGCAGCGTCACGGTCACGGTGGGCGGAGCGACCTACGCCACGACCGCCACGGGCGGGACATGGTCACTCGACCTGGCCACCGCGGCGCCCACTACCGGGTCGCTCAGCCTCAACCCGAACGACAGCAATGCCGTCTCGGCCACCGCCACCGATGCGGCCGGCAATACGTCCTCCGCAGGGACGCAGATGCTGGTCATCGACACCACCACCCCCAGCGCCCCGGTGGTCACCAACGCGGCGCTCACCAACAGCACCACTCCGACCCTCACCGGAACGGCCGAGGGGGGCAGCACTGTCACGGTCACGGTAGGTGGGGCGACCTACACCACGATCGTCACGGGCGGAGCTTGGTCGCTCGATCTTGCCGTCGCCACCCCGGTCACCGGCACGCTCAGCCTCAACCCGAACGGGCCCAACGCCGTATCGGCCACGGCTACTGATGCAGCCGGCAACACGTCCTCGGCCGGAACGCAGTCGCTGGTCATCGACACCATTGCACCAACAGCGACCGTGCTGTTCGAGGACGGAAGCATCGATGCCGTCGAGCAGCGAAGCAGCGCTTTCGTCATCGACAGCGCCGAGGCCGGCGCCGCTTTCACTTGGTCCATTACTTCCTCAGGCGGCGGCCGAGTCACCGGGAGCGGTGTGACCACTGCCAGCACAACTCGAGTGAGCGGCCTGGACCTGTCCAGCCTCAGCGACGGGACCCTCTTGCTGGCGGTCCGCATGACAGACCCGGCAGGCAACGCCTCAGCCCCCGTCACAGCGCAAACGCTCAAGCTGACCACACCCGACCCAATCACACCCGTCATTCCACCGGAGACGGTGACCATAGACGGTGCTACGGTTAATACGGAGGTTGTCACCGATATGGACGGCAGCCGTATCGCCACGGTGGCGATCATGGCGACCAACGCCAGCCGCATCGAGGACACCAGTACAGCCCATCCCGATCTCGCCGACGTCCCCGTAGTTCGCGAGACGGTCGTCGATCCACGGACCGGTCAGCCCTCCAACGTGACCACGCTAACGGTCAGCGTCCCCACCGGTGTGGGTGTCGTTGCTACCGGCAGCGCCGAGCGGCAGACCGCCAGCCAGGCGCAGATCGGGCTGGCCGGCCTGATTGCTTCTATCGAAGCCCGTACCGACGACGGGACCGCCTCTCGCGCCGGGCTGACCAATGGTGGCTTGGGCTTCCTCGCCGAGCTGTCATCACAAACGCAACTCCTCGTTCGCGCCATCGACATCAGCGCGCCAGGCGTGTCCCCCGGGCAGCCGGTGGAGATGCGGGTGAGCGGCAACGCATTGGGCGGTACGGGCACCGGCAGCACGATGCCGACTGCCCTGGTGATCGACACCACGGCGGTCTCAGGCCCGGTGACCATCTGGCTCGACGACATCGAGTTCGTCGCCGTAATCGGCAACGCCAAGCTAGTGGGAGGCAACGGCAAGCAGATCGTCTACGCTGATGCCGGTGCGCAATATCTGTATCTCGGTGCCGACGACGATATCCTGCACGGCGGCGATGGCAACGATACCGTTGCCAGCGCTAGCGGCAACGACATGCTGTTTGGCGACGACGGCGATGACAGGGTATCCGGAGGCGAAGGCAATGATTCGTTGTTCGGTGGTACCGGCAACGACACGGTGTTCGGCGAGCTCGGCGATGATGCGCTGTTCGGCGAGGACGGCGACGATGTCCTTGACGGCGGAGCGGGCAACGACATCGTCGAAGGCGGCGCAGGGGACGACACGATCGTCAACTCGCCCGGAGACGACATTCTGCTCGGCGGCCGGAGCCTGACCGGGCCCACCGGCACCGACACCCTGGTGTTCAACTCCAGGCTCGCCGACACCACTGTGACCCGCGACGGCGCCTACACGCTGATCATAGGGCCAGAGGGCCAGGACCGGATCACCGGGTTCGAACGCCACCTCTTCACCGATGCGACGGTGGTCACCGCCGACGGCGCCCCGCTCGTCGATGACCTGTACTATCTCGCCGACAACAAGGACGTCTTCCAAGCTGGCCAGGATGCCGACGACCATTATGCGACTTACGGCTGGAAGGAAGGCCGCGATCCGAATCTGCTGTTCTCCACCTCCGGCTACCTCGCCGCCAACCCGGACGTTCAGGCCGCCGGCATCAACCCGCTCCAGCACTACGACGCGTATGGCTGGAAGGAGAGCCGCGACCCCTCAGCAAACTTCGACAACGAGCTCTATCTCGCTCACAACCCCGACGTGAAGGCGGCCGGTCTTGACCCGCTCAAGCATTATATCGAGTACGGTCAGGGCGAAGGCCGGCAGATCTACGACGCGATCGGCCGCACCACCGACCTCGCCGTGCATCCGGGCTTCGACGCCGAGTATTACCTCCTGACGAATACCGACGTGGCTCGCGCCGCGACGGCGGCGGGCGGGAACACATACAGCTACGCCTACGCGCACTACCAGCTCTATGGCTGGAAGGAGGGCCGCAACCCGAACGCGGTGTTCGATACCAAGGGGTACCTGAACGCCTATCAGGACGTGAAGGCGGCGGGGATCGACCCGCTGATGCACTACGACCAGTACGGCTGGAAGGAGGGCCGCGACCCGTCAAAGGGCTTCGACACGACAGCCTATCTTTCGGCCTACGGCGACGTCGCTCAGGCGAAGCTCAACCCGATGCAGCACTATCTACAGTATGGTGCAGTTGAGGGTCGCTCCACCTTCGGCGACACCAACTTCGGTGGCGGCAATGTCGGGTAGTCGCTGACGTGGGCCCCTGATCTCGTCCGGTTATGGCTGGAGCCCGGGATTGGTGTTGTGCTCGCCGTCTCTCCCGTGCGCAAGCTCGGCAGCCCAGGCGGGCGTCAGCCCGCACAGAGCCTCGTGCGGGCGCACGTGGTTGTAATCGTCCCGCCACGCGCTCAGCACGGCCCGTGCGTGGCCGAGGCTGCGGAACAGGGTCTCGTTCAAGCACTCGTCGCGGAGCCTGCCGTTGAACGACTCCACGAAGGCGTTCTGGGTCGGCTTGATCCTCCCCCGCTTTCACGGTTCTCCCGCACGAAGCGTGCTGGCCTGGGCGGGGAGGCTCGGCGTGACCCATACCGGGCCTACCTCGAGCGGCGCTATACCGAGAGCTGCCACAACGCGAGCCAACTCTGGCGCAAGCTGCGCGAGCAGGGCTTCGGTGGTCGGCCCGGCACTGTGCACATGCTGAACGGGCACTGGAACAAGGCAAGGCCAGGCGGCGCTCCCGCCGGCACGTCGTCGGGTTCGGGCTGGACGCCGCCCTCCCGTTCACGCCGTTACATGCCTGCTGGCCTCCGACCGCGCCGGACGGCGACCAACGGCTGTGCGCACGGTTGCTGGATGAGGTGCCCGGCCTCGCCGTCACGGCCGCGCCGCGCGCCGGCTCGCCCGCGTGCTGCGCAAGGAGTGCACGGAGGCGCTGGCCGACGTGCTGGCCGCCATGAAGGAGACGCTTCTGGGCCGGTTGGCAATCGGCCTGGAGCGCAACATGGCGGCCATACAGGCGGCGCTCGACAGCCCATGGACCACGAGCCCGGCCGAGGGCCAGATCAACAGGATGAAGACGCTGAAGCGGGCCATGTATGGCCGCGCCGGCTTCCCGCTCCTGCGCGCCCGGGTCCTGAACGCCGCGTGAGGTCAAAACGACAGCACGCTTCGTGCGGGAGAACCGTCAAACCGAGGGAGGATCACGATGAGATCCCGTCGGCCAACTGGACACCGCTATGGCGGTTCCCAGCTTAGGAGTTTGATCCCTCGGTGTGGTGGTACGGTCCACCACCATGCTGTGAGGGATGCGGTATGAAGCCATTTCTCTACGGCAGAGCCCGCGCGAAGGAGGCGGTCCGTCCAGCAATACAGCTACGTCAAGAGAGTGAAACGGCCGTCGCCAAGAGCTACGGCGTCAGCCCGACGACGGCGCTGAAGTGGTGCGGTCGGCCACCACCAGATCCTCATAGTACTTCCATGCGCTCAGCCGCCACCGCGCCGGTCGAGGCATGGACCCGCCGGTTGGCGACCGTGTGCAGGCAGCGGCCCGTCGCCAGGTCAACTTATCTCGACGCGATTCCCTCTATCAGATAATCACGCTTAGTCGACAACATGCTCGTGTCCACTAAGGCATTATCCGACGTGAGCCAGATGATCGATGAAGGCGAAATTGTCGGCCGTGAGGCTGCCCGGCGCAATCCCGTGCAGCACGATCGTGTCCGTCGCGCTCACCGTCACCACCGTGTCCGATCCCGACGCCGCGAGGTGGCCCTGCAGCGCCGCATAGTTCGCCACCGCCGACGCATCCAGGCGCAGCACGTCGTGATCTGCCCCCGAGCCGGCGTGGAACCGCGTCACGTCGTCGCGCCCGAACCCCGACACGAACGTGAACGCGTCCGCGCCCACGCTCACGAAGTGGTCCGCCACCGTCACCGTCGAGGTCAGCGTCTGGCCCGCCACCAGCGCGCTCTGGCTGTGGCTGCCATCGACATGGGTCAGGTCGACCCGCGTCGCCGTCCCGCCCGCGTCGTAGCCCACCGCCCGCGTCGTGTAGCTCTGGCCGGTGATGCCGTAGCTGGTGCTCACCCGGGCACCGTCCTCGGCATAGAGCGACTGATAATGCAGCGAGCCGTCCGCCAGCCGTTGGTCGAACGCGCTGACATGGCCGGCGGCGTCGTAGGTGGTGTGGGCGACGCTGAAGGACGGGCTGCCGAGGTCGTGCTGGAACACCTCCTTGGACCTGTCGGCGTGCACGAGGGTGTCGGTGGCGAGCGCGCCGCCGGATGAGAACAGCTTGGTCTCGGTCGACCCGTCGGCGTTGTAGAGGGTCTGGCGGTGGAGCGCGCCGTCGGCGGTTCTCTGCTCGTACCCGGTGACCTTGCCGGCAGCGTCGTAGGTGGTGTGGGCGACGCTGAAGGACGGATCGCCGAGATTGTGCTGGTAGACCTCCTTGGACTTGTCGGCATGCACGAGGGTGCCGGTGGCAAGCACGCCACCGGCCGAGAACAGCTTGGTCTCGACCGAGCCGTCGGCATTGTAGAGGGTCTGGCGGTGGAGCGCGCCGTCGGTGGTCCTCTGGTCGTACTCGGTGACCTTGCCGGCAGCGTCGTAGGCGGTGTGGGCGACGCTGAAGGACGGATCGCCGAGATTGTGCTGATAGACCTCCTTGAACTTGTCGGCGTGGATCACCGTCTCGGTGGTGAGTACGCCGCCGCGGCTGTTGACGGTATAGGCGAAGCTGTCGGAGGAGCCGTCGAGATAGGCGGTCTTGTTGGAGACCATCATCCCCCTGGCGTCGGTCTTGACCGTCACGGTCGCGCCATCTGAGCTCGTCAGGGTGACGGTGCTGTCGGGCAGCGCGGGCTCCGCCGCCGTGACGGCGAGATCAAGCGTGCTCGAGGCGGACGCACCGAAGGTGTCGCTGACGGTGTAAGTGAAGACGTCGTGCAGGGGCAGGGTGGCCGCCGCAGCATTCATTGCGGCGGCATCGGCGCTGGTGCCGGCCAGGACGACGGTGTTGAAGGTGCCGGCCACAGCCTGGGCTTTGGACACGGCCGCGACGTTGTCGGCGACATAACGATAGGAGCCGTCCGCCTGCAGCGTGAGGTGCCCGTAAGTGCCGGCAAGGGGGCTCCCGAGCGTGCCGCCGCTGAGGGCCGACACGAAGAGCGCACCGCCATTCGGCGTGCCGTCACCCGCCAGAACTCCGGTGCCTGCTGTCCCCGCCGTGCCGCTCGCCGTACCACCGACCGGTACCGACGCCGTATCATCGACCGTCGTGAGCGGCTTGGCCGTGCTCTTCTCGAAGCTCCCGGACTGGTCGGTGATACTCTCGATCGAGTGCGCGAAAATCTGGTCGCGCTGCTCACGGCTGAGGGTCTGTCCTTCGACAACCAGGCTGTCCTGCTCCGATCCACCACCCTGCATCAGCAGCGCCGTGGCCGCATTGTCGACCGTGAACGTCGTGCCGCCAATGTTCTGGCTTTCGATGACACCGCCTTCAACCGTCTTTCCGGTCAGATCAAGGCTCGAGGCCGCCGTGACGAGCTTGGCCCCATTATTCATCGTAATGGCACGAACATCCGACAACGACGCCGTATCGACCTTGACGATCGTGTTCGTCCCAAACGAGGCTGGATCAAAGAGATTTTCTGTCCCTGTATAGGCCGCGCCGGCATTGCCGGCGACGGACAGATTTTGCACATGCCTGAGGCTGATGCTAGTCAGATCATAGACACTATCCTCATAGACCGCGATACCAGAAGAATTAGCGCCAGAAACGGGTGCATAACTATAAGAAAAACTCAGGCCATTATTACCTGACCCACCATCAATGATATCCCCGGCGATCCGATCGCTCGGCTCTCCCGCGAAAATATGATCGTCCTCATTACCCCCATACAGAGTAATTCTACCACTAGTGAGATATACCGCACAATCCGCCGCCTGACGGCCGGAATCATCCGACGTCGCGGCAATGCCGGGCGTCCCGTCGCTGAGCCTGACGATCAAGTCGGAGCCAGGACGCAAGATAAGGCCTGCCGAGCTCCCGGTCGTATTGGTGAAAGTGACCTCCTCGAATCCCTTAAACTGGCCGAGGTGCTTGAGACTGAAGATGCCCCTACCGGACAGCGCGAGCACATCATAACCTGCACCGCCGTCGAGCTGGTCGCCACCCGTATAATCGTAACTGCCATCCGGCTTGCGATCTAAAACACCGCCTTGCAACGTTTCGATTGTTGCTTGCACGATCTGATCGGCGTCATCCGGCAAAACAACGTCGTTATTTTGCGTCAATACTGAAATTACTGGCATAATTCTAAGAGCCCCCAGTTATTTTACCGTCGTTAACGACTTTATATTTCATGATATACGGATGAGATCAATATTTTCTAATCAATCTCACTTGATATATTCCATAAATCAGCGATAAATGAATCTCCCCGTCATTGCAAGTAGGCATCTGGCGACTACCGCGATTAAAATAGCGGCCGCTCACTTGGCTACGTAGTTGCACGTGGCGGTCATTATATGCCGAATTCACGATCGACTCATGGACCTAAATTATCATTCGAGATTAATATTGATTAACATTTATATATTATATGAATTCAAGATGACCGCACGATCAATGCGCCATGGCTGCCGCGCCGGCGCCCAAGCCGCATCGGCCGCGCTGAAGGCTTGTGCGCCTCCACGGGACGTTCGGATCGATCTGTCGTGGTCAACACCTTGGAGTGGCCGGGACGGTGTCGGCGCTGGCGCACCTGCGTCTTGTGGCGCGGGCCTGTTTTAGGGCACCGGTGATCCCCGGCCGCGTCCCTCAGCCGGGATTCGGGCGGCGAACCTCGTCGTCGGTGTCTCTCCCCTCGCATCCGGCTCCACCATGGGTCTCGGCATATGATGAGGGCGGCCCGTTCAGGCCCCGCGGGACGGACATCCGATCCGGTGACGCACCGCGAACGCCGCCGGTCGTGAACGCCATCGTTCCACGACATGCCTGACACAGCACTCCGGAACGGAAGGAGTGTCCATGCCATCCGCGACGGGAGGGCGCGGCGGACTGTCGCCGGCCCAAGGCCGCCCATTCCCATCCATGCAGAGCGAGCACGAACCCTGCGACCGAGGGTGAACCAATCGTCCGTGCTTCGCGTCGCCGGGAGCAAAGCGGCCGGCGGTCCCCGCTCGCCCAGCCATCGCGTGGCACCCGAGGTTGGCCAGGCGATCGATGAAGGCGACGTCGTCGGCCGTGAGCCTGGCCGGCGCGATCCGTCGCAGCACGAGCGACGGTTGCGCAACATGGGTGGTCAGACGACGATGACGCCTGTTCCCACTCTCGGCGCCTCGACGAGCCTTTGACGAGGATTCGACGATCCGCGCTGAATCAGCAGGTCCGATGCCACCCTATCCGCCGCTTCACATCCGGTGCGAGACGCCGTTCGCGTCGAGATGCGCTCTCATCGTCGCGTAGCGGTCGCCGTAGCCCTGCACGAAGCGGTCGAAGCGGTCGGGACGGAAGATCTCGCCGGCCGCACTGGCGATCAGGGCGTCCGGCGTCATCGCAGGAATGTGGAACGTCTCGGCGAGTTCCATCGAGCGGCTGTCGTACGCGGACAGGACGGCCGGCGTGCCGGCGGCCAGGGCGGGCAGGACGCTGTGCACCCGGTAGCCGAGTGCGGCGTCGACGTCCCGGATGAAGGCGTCGTACCGGGCCGCGGAGGCGGTGAAGAACCCCGACGTGACGTAGAGTGCCTCGACCCGGTCACCGGCTTCATCCTTGAACCATCCGATCTTAAAGAATTGCGTCCTCGCCTCGCGCGTGCGTGTACCGTCGCGGAAAAAGTAGGCCCGCTCCTCGGCGTCCTCATGGAACGCGACCGACACGTCACTCTCGGCCGCCATCTTGATGAGCAACGCGCGTTGCTGGGCGATGTACTCCGCAGGGTTGGTCGTATACAAGCTCGAATTATGCAGGCGAGTGCTGAAGGCGACCCGGCTCGTAGTCGACCACGGCCGGTGCCGCAGGCGGATCGCGGGCGAGAGGTGGCGGAACATCGTCGGGCAGCCGACGATGTCGACATTGGCGATGCCGTGCCGCGCAAGCACCTCGGCGCTGAACGCACCGCGCACGCCGATCGACGGCGTCCGGTCCGCGATGCTGCGCCAGAGCCGGACCTGCTCGGGGGAGAGGTCGAACGCCGCCGCGATGCTGGCCTGCGCTCCGACGCCGGCGCACACGACCGGAAGCCCGAGCGCGTCGATCCACTCCTGGAACGTGCCCCACGGCATGAAGTTGTGGATGTAGTTGGACGGCCGCAAGATGACGCAACGGCAGGAGGCCCTGATCCGTTCCGCCTGGGCAGGATCGAACGGAGCGTCGATGTTGATGAACTCGATATTGTCGTAGTCGAGCAGCTTCAGGAGCGAGTCGTACACAAAGACATCGCCGATGTTGAAGTACTGCTTCACCAGGGTGCTGGGATCACTGTCGTACCATTCCGCATCATGCTTGGACACGCGCCGGCCGCACGCCTTCACCATCGCACATGTCTTGAGCATGATCCCCACTTCCTGCGCCTCGTCCCAGACCGGGCGCGACCGCGCTGGGCCGTGGCGCGCGGTGCCCGCTGGCAACAGGGCGCCGATCACTCCCGCGCCGCGATGTCGATCCGGAACCTAACCAGATCGCGCTCCATGGTCCAATCGCAGGAGGCCAGCCGCGCGCGGGTGAGATACAGGTCGGCATGCGCGCCGACATCCTCGAAATTCCGGGACCGCGCCTCGGGATCGATGATCGCCGGATAGAGGTAGCGCAGCGACTGGCAGCCCTCGGCGAACTGGGTCGGCAGCGTGAGGAAGCCGACCGGCGGGGACCACGTCACGAGATCCGCCGAGGTGCTAAACGCCACCCGCCCCTTGTCGGGCCCGCCCGGCATGACGGTGACGGCGATGAACATCCCGCTCGACCGGTGACGCACGACGGAGGTGACGTCGCCGAAGAGGTTGTCGATGACGCGGCAGACGGGGCGCTGCCGCACCGCGACGAACCCGTCCGCCGTCAGCATCTCCCAGGAGCCCGGATCGAACGGCCTCGGGCTGCGGAGCAGGCAGACGCCGCGGGGCTGAGACGGCTCCCCGGTCGTCGTGGTGAAAGCGTGGAGAAATCCGCCGTGGGAGATCAGGTTCGACGATCCGAAGAACCCGCGCGGCCGACCCTGCTCCTCCGAAGCGCCGCGGGCCACGGCGACGAGCGGGGCCCCCCGGGTCAGCGTCGCGAAGGTCTCGCCGCCATCGTCGGAGCGGGCCTCGCCCAGGTAGTTGTACCAGCAAGCCGAGTAGGTCGCGTAGGCGCAGCGGCCGGGGAAGCGGTGGGCCTGATACTCGTTGTGCGTCAGGGCGACGAGCGACCGCCCATCCGCCGTCCACACGGCGACGATCCAGGCGCGCGCGTCGTAGGCCTTCGGGTCGGGATCGTCGCCGCCCCGGAACACGACGCGGCAGTCCCGCTTGAGGGCCTCGAGCGACCGTCCGAGGAAGCGACGCGCCTCGTAGTGGCTGGCGAAGGCAACGATCGCCCCGTCCGCCCGACGGAACGCCCGGAACGGCGCGTCCGGTATATCCGTCTCGGTGCATCGATCGGTGCGCCACCGGAACACCACGTCCGGCTCCCCCGGCGCGGCGACCGAGAGGCGCAGCGGCGGATCACCGGCGGCGGCAGGCCCGATCGCGACGAGCAACGCCGCCAGGCGTGCCAGGCTCGGCCAGCCCGCGCGGCGCGAGGGTCCGGCGGGCTCCTCCGCTGCCCCGGGTCTCACGCGCGCGCCAGGGCCTTCAGGTTCTCGCTCGGCGTCAGGTTCTGGGCGCGCAGGAAATCGGCCAGCCGGCCGGCGAGGCCGGCCCTGTGCGCGTCGAATCGCTCACCGTGCTCGGGCGTCCAGAGGTCGTCGACGCCGTGGATATCCGCGAGGGCGGCGGCCTCTGCGACGTCGACATGCGGCATGCAGCCCGTCTCGGCCAGTTCGAGCGTCCGGGCGTCGATCGCGACGACACAGGCCGGGACGCCGGCCTGGGCACCGAGCGCGACGCCGTGATAGCGCGCGCCGACGACCCGCCCGCTCGACCTCACGGAAGCGATCCACGACGAGATGTCGAGGTGAAGGTCCCAGAACGCGCGCGTCCAGGCCAGGAAGTCGTCGGTCGAGTGCCGTGGCAGCATCCGCTCGCGGATGAATTCGATCTTGGCCTCCGGCAGCAGATGGGCATTGCCGGTGGCGAGGGCCATCATCTCCCGCGGGTGCTGCACGATGCAGCGCGCGCCGCGCGCGTGAGCGAGGGCGCTGAGCGTGATCTCGGCGGCGACGGAACTCGCCAAGTACGGGTTGCCCACCGCGAAGGTGAAGCCGCTCCCGACTTTCCGGCGCGCCGCGGCGCTGATCTGGGCGCCGAGGGCGGGATCGAAGTTGAGAAAGAGCGACGGGCAGCCGAGCGCGACGCCCTCTCCGCCATGCGCTTCGAGCACGGAGCGGGAGAACTCGCCCCGGAGCGCGATGTTGGGCGTCCGGGGATCCGGCCGCAGGGATTGCACGACCTCGAGGAAGCGACGGGTGCCCGGTGTCAGCGGGACGGGGCTGTCCTTGGCGACGGCCTGGGCGCCGAGGCCGATCAGCACCACCGGAAGCTTCAGCCGCTCAAGCTTGACCGCCCAGTCGGTCAGGTCGGCATGGGCCCCGAGCTGGTTGGCGCAGGCGATCACGACGACGTCGCAGCCGGTCCTGACGACCTCGTCCGGCGTCGACCAGTCGATGGTCAGGATCGTGTTCGCCAGGACGCGCCGCGTGCCCGCCACGTAGGCGATGTTGCCGGAATTGCCCCCGATCGCCGCGAAGATCGTGTCGAGCGGGGCGTCCGCCGCCCCTCGCGCGTTCAGTGCCTCCAAGCCCGGGAGGTTGGTGATCAGGCCCACTCGCATCAATTGGTCTCGTTCCGGCTCCATGCGGCACGCGCGTCGCTGCCGCGGCGCTCAACCGAGCGCGGCGCTCGTGGTGTCACACCGGCGCTTCTGCGTCGCGCGGTTCGCGAGGGCTATATAGGCGGCGCCGGCCTCGGCATAGGTCGGGGGGGCGAGGATGCCCTCGGCGAGCTGCGGCAGGAGGTCCGGCTCCGCCACGAGCTGCGTCAGCCGCTCGGCCAGGGCGAGCGGGTTGCCGACCTCGAAATGCAGCCCGTCGACCCCGTCGCGCACCTTCTCGGCCATGCCGCCGATGCCCGAGCAGATCACCGGCTTGCCGCAGGCGAACGCCTCCTGGATGACCATCGGGGAGTTCTCCCACCAGATCGACGGGACGACGACGCAGTCGACCCGGGCCATGCGGCGCGCAAGCTCGGTCCGCTCGTAGGGACCGCCCCAGTGGAGACGCGCGGTCTCCGGCAGGCGCTCGCGCAAGGCGTCGATGCGGGCGCGGAACTCGGCCGATTGCTCGTCGAGGTTGGCGCCGTGGACCTCCACGGCGAGCCCGCGCCACACCGCCGCGTCGAGTGCCGAGACGGCCGCGAGCAGCACGTCGAGGCCCTTGTAGGGATTGATCTGTCCGAAGAACCCGACGGTCGCGGGCCGCTCGCCGTGTCGGTGGCTGCGCCCCAGAGGCGCCAGGGCGTCCCGCCCAGGCTGGCCGTTCTCGATCATCACGATGCGCTCCGGCGCCAAACCCCATGCGACGTAGCGCTCGCGCAAGAAGTGCGATGGCGCCACGAAGGTGTCAACCACGCCTAAGTGTTTCTGGATGTAGAGGCGCCGCAGCCAGAAGTCTTCGGCGCTTCGCTCCGGAAAGCAGCGGTGGCAATCCTCGGGCGATTCGGAGTGGCACAGGCGGTTGGAGACCGTCTTCAGCATCTGTCCTTGCCGGTGGCAGATCGCACCGTACTCGTGCAAGGTCATGATGATGGTGCAGTGCGGCAGCGTCCGGCGAAACTCGCGCAGGATCTCGATGCCGAGATGCAGGTAATGCTGGACGAAGATGACGTCCGGCCGGTGCCGGAGAAGCAGGGTGCGCAGCTGGTCCGACATGGCCCGGGGATAGGCCGTGCTGCAGGTGAACCAGTCGCCGATATCCTGCCGCCAGAGGTACTCGCCGGGACGGCGCGCGGAGATGCCGCCGGGGGCGATCGATGTCAGCGCGGTCCGGGCCAGGAACGTCGCCGCTTCGACGGCCGGATCGGCGGCGAGGAAGCGGAACAGGTTGTAGGCGGCGATCTCAGCGCCGCCGACGCTGTGGTCCGGGTGTGCGTTAGCGACGACGAGCACTCTCACGCGTTTCTTCCCCGCCCCGCTTCCTGTCGCTTCGCGATCATCCGGCCCCAGCGCCGCTCGTGACGCCAGGCGTTGTAGCGCACCACCCGCTCGCGAAACAGCGTCTCCCCGGTCAGGCTGAGGCTCTGGCGCTCGAGGTGGACGAGCACGAGGTCGCGGAACAGGACGATGTCGCGCCCGCGCTCGCGCAGCTTCAGGCAGAGGTCGGAATCCTCGAAGTCGCCGATCAGGAACTCCTCGTCGAGCATCCCGACCGCCTCGAACTCGGCCCGCCGGATCAGCAGGCAGGCACCGGTGACGGCCTCGCAAGGGAGCGGCCGGCCATCCGTCTGCTCGGGCGGGTAGCCCATGCCCGGATGCATGTTGACGTGGGCGTTGAGCTGCGGTTCCCAGGCGAAGTCCATGCCCTCGTGCTGGAGGCTGCCATTGGGGTAGAGGAGCCGGGCCCCGACGGCGCCGATCCCGTCCGAGGCATCGAGCAGGTCGCACATGCGCTCCAGCCAGCCGGAAGCCAGGGGGATCACGTCCGAGTTGAGCAGCAGCAGCCGCGGCGCGGTGCTGAGACGCGCCCCGAGATTGGTGGCGCCCGAGAAGCCGCGATTCACGCCGCCGACCGCGATGCGGAACGGCACGCCGTAGAGCCGGACATAGGCATCGGCCTCGCCGACGAACGCGTCCGCCAATCGCGGGTCGTCGAGGACGTAGACGATCTCGCAACGCGTCGCGATGAACGGGTCGTCCGCGAAGGCCAGGAGCTGGTGACGGGCGAAGTCGTAGCGGCCGTAGATCGGGACGATGAGCGAGCAGCGGGGATCGGCGTTGGGTTGGCCGAAGGTGAGGACGTCGGTGCGGGCGTGGCGCAGGCCGTCGTTCTTGCGCTTGATCAGCTGCTCGATCAGCGGCGCGTCGTGGGCCGCGAGGCGATTCGAGAACGTGTAGGCCGGGCTCGGCAATTCGAAGGCCCAGCGCGCGAAGCTGACCGGGTCGACCGGAGCGGGTTCCCAGACCGCCCGGGCGATGACGTAGGCCGCCGCCTCCGTGATGGCGACCAGGCATACGCGGCCGGTCGCCTCGAGCGGGGTGTGCAGGGCCGTGAGATAGCCCGAATCGTAGGTGAACGCGCCGAACTCGGCCCCGAATCCCGCGATGATGTCGTCGCGGGTCCAGCGGCTCGCCCCGTCGAGCGACACGATCGCGCCGTTCTCGGACAGGGCGACGATCTCGCAGGGAGGGACGCGGATCGACCAGCCGATCAGCATTCCTCCGACCTGCGGGATCGCCTTCGCCTGCTCGATGAAGCCGCGGGCCTCCTTGAAGCCCTCCGGCGCGTCCTGAAGGGCGGCCGCTGCGATGCGCAGCCAGGCCGGATGCGCGCGCGCATGGCGCAGGACCGCAGCGGCGAAGCGCGGATGGTACCGCAGCAGGTCGCCGGCTTGCCTGTCGGCCCCGTCCGAGACCGGGCGCATGCCGAGGGACGCCCGCGGACTCGTTCCGACCGCGGCCGTGACGACGGAGAGGGCGGGCGGTGCCAACCACAGGGCGACGAAGCCGCGTGCCCGGTTCATCGGGACACCGTACCCGGCGGCAAGGTCGGGCCGATCCAGGAACACGAGCAGGCTCGGCGCGAGAGCCGTCTCGCCGGACCGGAACTCGATGGCCTCGGCCCCGATCATCCAGCCTGCGGCACACAGGGCCCCGTCGTAGACGAAGCAGTGCTCGAACGCGATCCCGGCCTCCGGACGGCCTGTCGCGCCGTTGACGACGCGGGAGGCGGGCGCCGCGGTCGCGTCCTGACCCGGCGGGGCGACGTCGTGCCCGTCCGGGGAGCGGCCTGCCTCCGCGCCCACGGCTCGCGCCGGGTCGGCGT
>JAEWKL010000672.1 GCA_023386115.1 Pseudomonadota bacterium | reverse complement strand
CCTTCGAACCGGTCCGTTCGAAGGCGCGGCGGGATTACCGATTCAGTTCCGCGACCGCCACCATGCCATCGCTGACATACCGGTTCACCGTGCCGATCGACAATCGCTCGCCAGGCATGTGGTGGCGCACCTGTCCGATCGTTCCGTGCTCCTTCAGCTCTCGGACGAGAAAGTCGCGCTCCATATTGGTATCGGCATCGGTCGCGTGGGTGATCTGGAAGCTCAGGCGCGTGAGGGACAGTCCGACATCCTTGGTCGCGGCACCGATCCACACGGCGCGCTCGGCGTCGGCTGGCCGGCGCGACGCAAGCCAGAAGGCCACGGTATCGAGGGCCGCCTCCGCGCGTTCGATGGAGATACCCCAGAAGCGAACGTGGTGACGCTTGCGCGGGCTGTCGTCGATCGAGCGCTGGAAGCCGACATCCTGTCCCCGGTCGAACAGGTAGAGCGTGCTGAAAGGGGCGTTCGGATAGGGGCGGTTCAACACGAAGGCGCACACCATCCGCCACGAACTGCCGAGGGTCAGGGGCTCGGCCTGCGTCCAGCCGGCCCGCACGAAGGCGTGGCGCAACTCGTCGAGAGAGCCGATCAGGGCCAGGTTCACGGGATCGCCGGGGAGTCCGTCGCTGGTCAGCGTATAGGAGGGCACCCGGCGCCGATCGAGGATGCGGGCGCCGAGCCTGATCGCGCGAGGCAGGATCAGGTACGCGGCAGCAGCGTAGGTGGCTGCGAGCGCCAGGACGAGCGGAAGGCGGCGGTCTGCGACGTCGTAGAACACCACCAGGATCAGCCAGACTGTCACGAGGCCAAGGATCGCCACCAGAGCACGTCGGCCGAGCAGCATCAGGTATCTCACGGCGCAGTCCCTCCCCTTCACAACATCCAGCCAGTCCGATGTCGTGCGCCGGCGACCGTCGTGGAGCGCTTGGCCGTCGCCGGTCCTCTTCGCCGGCCTGCGCGCCCGAGACTCCCGGCTCCGGAGATCAAGGACGGTCCGATCTGGTCCTGAGGCCCGAGGTCCTGAGGCCCAAGGTCCTGAGGCCCGAGAGTCGGGCGTGAGATCGGCGGCCCATCGCGCGGCGGCCCTCGGGCGCCATGACAGTGTTCCCCGACAGTCGCTACCATCCTCCGCCTTGCAGCCGGCAATATCCGCCGTTGTTCCGGTAGCCGGCCGGACAGCGACGCACGCAGGCGCCGGCCGCGAATTTGAGGGGTGGCGGGCACGCGCCTTTGAACCGCTGCTGCCGGTATTCGAAGGATTGTGCCGGGCTCTGCGCCGTCGCCGCACCGGCCATGCCGACCGAACCCATGATCGTAACGACGAGGAGGCGGACTAAGCGTGTCGCCATCGGGCCCTCCACGAGGCAAGCGGTTGATCGATGAACCTGACCGGCAGGGGACGGTACGTCGCTGGACCGGCACGTTCCAGGGTCGGCTCTTGCCGTCCCGCTCTCGGCCGCCGCGACGAACCACCACCCGCGTGCTCGCCGGACGCTTCCAGGGGCCGAGATTGGCGTCGGTGTCGCCGCGTCTACCGCGCCATCGAGCCCCTGCGGCGGGGCCGGCGAGAGCCGCGCCCGATCACGCTGTACGTGAGTGCCGCCTCAAATCTTTGATCTTGCGGTGCTTTCTGCGACGAACGGCTCCGCTCCGGTGCAAAATGCTCCAGCCGGAGTTCGTACGCGGCAGGTGTCAGGCGACCGTTCCTTGAATTATTCACACCTCGTATATAGCGCACCAGACCATCCACTATATGGGCACGGCGCGTACGAAGATAGTACGCTATTGTCATTACGATCGGAGTGCCCCGTTTGATCAAGACACCCTCTCGTGTTGGATCGAGGAATGGAGGTGCCACTCCAACGAGGCTCGACCGCGCACGGCTCTGGGCAGCCTGACGCCCCGAGCCTTTGCCAGGCAAGCTGTCACAGCCCGAGAACTTGCACAGGTCTCGCACCGAAAAAAGGGGGCAGGTCCACATGCCCTCCCACACTCGATCGGAAGGTGGCCCGAAGCCTGGAGAGCCGGGCCTTGATGCGGGACAACCTTCCGGCGCCGGAGGGATGACGCCCGTCCGTGGGCTTGCTCCGATGGCGGGACGTTTCGGACCGACGGAATGGCGATGGCGCCGGGCCGTCGCGGCAGCGCCCCTACTCGGTCTGAGCGGTCGCGAGATTGTAGGTCGTGGTCGCCGGGGACCCTTGCGTGCCGTCGTCCTTCTGATCGGTGTCGGTGATCGCGATCTTGGTGAAGTTCAGCGTGATGATTTCCTCCGGTCTGGCGGAACCCGCGGCCTCGTTGGCGAGGCCGCTGATGATCGCGTCCGTCAGGACGAGCTTGCGGTAGGTGGCCTCCTGTCCCTTGTCGACACGCGTGAACTCGATCGTCGCGTCCTTGGCCGTGCCCACGAACGCCTGGCTCGCGATGCCCTTGCTCGCACTGTCGACGTACTTCTTGACCGTCACCTCGCTGACGAAAGCCGATGTCGACTCGCGATTGGTTCCGACACCGACCGCGCTGCGGATCGTGCGGGACATATGCCAGCGCACGTCGAGCAGCTCGACCCAGCTCTTGTGCCCGGATTCGGTGACATCACCTTCCGCACCCTCGATCTTCAAGTAAATGGCCATCAGCGATGTCCTCGGTCAGTACAGACGCGCTACTGCGTCGAATTGTTGTTAGTATCAAGACATTCCACAACGATTACACGTGACGTCTTTTGGATTACAAGTGCAATCGGCCCGTGGGTTTTGTCTGATTTCGATCGAAGCCGCCGCCATTCGGCGGTGCCGTTTCGCTGTGATCTATCAGTTTCGCCATGATCGGAATTTTGCTTGCGGATCCAGACGGCAAAAGCCGCTTGATCCAACGCTCGGAACCCATATCGTCGGGTCGCTGGCAGTGAGATGGCACGGCTAGATAATTTTTTTGTAGGCCACCACGTTTATTCTTATTCTATTTCTCGACCATTCGTCGATTTTGTGATCCTGACCATCAAACGAGCAAAGATATCGCGCCGCATTGATCCGGGTTTGTGCATCCTCAGAAACCAAATCGACGATCTGCGACACGAATACATCTTTGTTGCGCGATCCTCCCGCTCTGTTTTGATCGGCCTCGATCCAGTCATGCAAACTATATGCATCCTGAAACGCCTGATAGAGGCGAACGTGACCATCATCGATCGGAATGACGATGAAGTGATGGTCCGGCAGCAACGAGATCGCGACCATCATCCCTCGGCTCAGCAAGTCCGAGATTTTTCCGGCGATCGCCTGGGGTGAAAGGCCTTGTATTTGACACGCGGAAGCAGGCCCGTTGGCGATTGCGTCTCCGAGTGCAGAAGCAGTGGCCGCGCAGGACTGCAAGTTGCCATCAAAACCCAGGCTGTGGAGTGCCGTCCTCAGGGCGTTCTGATCGGGAAGTTTCGTACGAATTTTCAGTCTCGCGAGATTGCCTGCAGTCTGGAGGTCGGCACTGTTCGCACCTCTGCCGGATCCTGAAAAGCAAGAGGTGAAACAGCTGGCGACGTTGCTGTAGAAATTATCGCCTCGAGAGGGTGTCATTCCTCACTCCTTGTCGACACTGATTGCCGATGCCCTCGAAGGGCACATGAAGACGTCGGTGGCCCATCGCGGCTTGGCCCATCACCGTCGAGCCTCTGGCGGGGCACGATGTCGTCCACTCTGTTCGGGCGCCTGGCTCGGCCGACGGCAGGCCGATGCTTCCTCTGCCGTGGCTCGTGGCCGGACGCAGGTTGTCGTCGCAGACCTGGCCGCCACGTCCGCACAAGGTCCTCAGATCATCATGCAGGTCAGTGCGCGGGACGCATCGCCGGCGCCGCTCCGGTCGATCCGCACCTCCGCGACGGCGTCCCGCTCTGCCGACCGCGCGAGGAAGCCCGCCGCGAGGTCCGGCAGCACGCTCTGCGCGAGAAAGGTCTCGATGCTGCGTGCCCCGGCCCCCCCGAGATTGGCGCGGGCTCGGATCGCCGCGCGCGCCGCGTCGCTCACCGTCACGCGTGCGCCGTAGCGCTCGGCCACCCGCGCGGCGAGGCGGTCGATCTGAAGTCCGACGATCCGGTCGAGGGCATCCGTGCCGAGCGGCAGATAGGGCACGACGCTGACGCGCCCGAGGAAGGCAGGCTTGAAGTGCTTCGGCATCTCGCCTCGCAGCGCGTCGGCGAGGCCGTCCGGATCCGGCGCCGTCGACGGATCCGCGAACAGGCTGTCGATCAGCGCGGTGCCGGCGTTCGACGTCATGATGATGATCGTGTTGCGGAAATCGATGTCGCGGCCCTCGCCGTCCTTCATCGTTCCCTTGTCGAAGACCTGGAAGAACACGTCCTGCACGCCCGGATGCGCCTTCTCGATCTCGTCGAGGAGCAGCACGGAATGGGGACGCCGACGCACCGCCTCGCTCAGTACGCCGCCCTCGCCGTAGCCGACATAGCCGGGTGGGCTGCCCGTCAGCAGCGACACTTTGTGCTCCTCCTTGAACTCGCTCATGTTGATCGTCGTCAGGGTGTGCTCACCGCCGTAGAGGATGTCGGCCAGGGCAAGCGCCGTCTCGGTCTTGCCGACCCCGGAGGTGCCGACCATCAGGAAAACCCCGACCGGCTTGCGCGGGTCGGTGAGGCCGGCCCGGGACGTGCGGATCGCCTGCGAGACCGCCTCGAGGGCATGATCCTGGCCGATCACCCGGCGGCCGAGCGCCTCGCGCAGCGAGAGCACCGTCGAGACTTCGTCGGTCCGCATCCGGCCTGCCGGAATACCGGTCCAGTTCTCGACGACCTCGGCGACGGTCTGGGCATCGACCACCGGGTAGACCATCGGCCGTTCTTCCTGGAAGGCACGCAGGGCCGCCATCGCCGCCGCGACGCGGCCGCGCACCTCCCTGGCGCCGGGCATGCGGTCCGCCTCGTCCCGGAGTGCCGCGAGATCGTCGAACAGCCCCCGCTCCTCCCGGTGGCGCTTCTCCAGCCGGACCAGTTCACCCTCCACCGCCTCCCGATCCCGCGCCAGCTCCGAGCGCAAAGCGGCATGGTCAGCCCCCAGGGCTTCCTCGCGCGAGAGGATGCGAATCCGGGTGTCCAGCGCCGCCAAGCGGCGGCGGCGATCCTCGATCGCGGGCGGCGTCGCGGCCTGGCTCATCGCGACTCGGGCGCAAGCCGTGTCGATGAGGCTCACGGCCTTGTCGGGAAGCTGCCTTCCCTGGATGTAGCGGGCCGAGAGGCGGACCGCCGCCTGCGCCGCCTCGTCCAGGATGCGGACGCCGTGATGGGCTTCGAGCGCGCTCACGAGACCGCGCACCATGTCGATGGCAACCGGCTCGGCGGGCTCCTCGACCTTGACCGGCTGGAAGCGGCGGGTCAGGGCCGCGTCCTTCTCGAAGTAGCGCTTGTACTCGGCCCAGGTCGTCGCCGCGACCACCCGCAATTCGCCGCGGGCGAGCGGCGGCTTGAGCAGGTTGGCGGCATCTCCCTGCCCTGGGGCACCACCGGCACCGATCAGCATGTGTGCCTCGTCGATGAACAGGATCACCGGCGCCGGGGCCGCCTGTGCTTCGCTGATCACGCGGCGGAGGCGGTTCTCGAACTCGCCCTTGGCCCCCGCCCCCGCCTGCAGCAGCCCGAGATCGAGCGTCCGGAGGGAGACGCCGGAGAGCGGCGGCGGCACGTCGCCGGCCGCGATCCGCAGCGCCAGCCCCTCGACCACGGCCGTCTTACCGACCCCCGCCTCGCCCGTGAGGATCGGGTTGTTCTGGCGGCGGCGGGTGAGGATGTCGATCACCTGCCGGATCTCGGCGTCGCGGCCGAGGATCGGATCGATCGCGCCGGCGCGGGCCTGCGCGGTGAGGTCGGTGGTGAAGCGGTCGAGGGACGAGGCCTCGCTCCCGCGCACCGGCGGTCCTTCGGCCACGGCGTCCGCGCCGGCCTCGGAGAACCGGCGCCCGCGGCCGGATCCCTCTGCGCTGCGGGCGACCACCGCCGCGAAATCCCGCCGCAACGCGTCCGGCGCGACCCGGCGCAACTCGGGGGCGGCCCCGATCAGGCGCGCCGCGACGGTCTCGTCCGCGAGCAGGGCCCACAGAAGGTGGCCCGACCGGATGGCCGGAGCGTCATGCTCGACGGAGGCGAACAGCCACGCATCCTTCATGACGCGGACGATCTCCGGGGCGAGACTCGGCACGCGACCGCTGCCGCTGGACAGGCGGTCAAGCGTGGCGGTGAGCCGGGCCATGACCCGGTCGGGATCGACCTGCGACGCGCGCAGGATCGCCACGACGTCGAGATCCGGCCGGTCGAGCAGCTGCACGAGCCAGTGTTCGACCTCGACGTCGTAATGCGCGCGCGACAGGGCGCTGCCGGCCGCGGCCTCCAGGGCGCGCCGGGCCGCCTCGCTCAGACGACCGGTGAGCCGCGTCAGATCGATGGTCGCCAAGGCTGCTCCTCTCTGCAACGACGTGTCCGCGATGCACAAGGCTAGAGAACTGCATTGACTCATGTCTACAATAATTTGGTTACAAATGTAATTCTGAAGCTCTATTCTGAAACAACAACGTAGTATTCCTCGTTCATAACCTCCGACAGATCCGGAATGGCGCATGAAATCTGAGCCGGAACGTCAGCAGAATGAGTGAATTCGACGACAGCGAAGCGATCGAAACCCTCCTCTTGCCGTTTCCGGGCGAGAATCCGGCCGGCGAGGACATCCGGGAGGATGCATCGGGGCAGTCGCTGTACTACCGGCTGCGCGACGCGCGGGCCGAGGCTCGGGCAGCGGAGCGGGCCGCCGACGATGACCCGACGCTGAGCGACGGGCCGCCGCCGCAATGGCGCGCGGTGGAGAGCTTGGCGACCGAGGCCCTGGCCGCGCGCGGCAAGGATATCGAGGTCGCCTGCTGGCTGACCGAGAGCCTGTGCCGCCGGCAAGGCCTGGCCGGCCTCGCCGCCGGTGCCGGGCTGCTGGCAGGATTGATCGAGGGCTTCTGGTCGCGCGGCCTGTTCCCGGCCGAGGAGGCGGACGATCCGGAGGCCCGGCTCGCCGCGATCACCGGGCTCAGCGGGCAGGATCGGGAGGGAACTCTGCTTCAGCCCCTCAGGAAGACCGTGCTGTTCGAGCGCCCGGACGGCGTGACGGTCACCTTCTGGGACTACGAGCGGTCGGCCAGCCTCGCCGCGTCGGGAACCAAGCCGGGTTCCCGATCGACCGCCGGCATCGTTCCCCTGGGCGAGCTGGAAGCGGCGGCCCGCGGCGGCCTCGATGCCCTCCGGTCGCTCGATCGGGACCTGACCCGCGCCAGGACCGGCTGGACGCGGCTGGAGGAGGCGATCGCCCGGGAGATCCCCTCACGGGCGCAGCCCTCGACCGGTCGCGTGCGCAGCGTCCTGGAGTCCCTGCGCCAAACGACCGCCCGCTACCTGCCGCCCGAGGCGCCGCCGGCCTCCGGCGAGACGGAGCCCGCCGCACCGGGGTCGGATGATGCGCCGGCCGGGCACCCGCAGGCGTCGGCCCTGGGCGGCGAGCGGCTTTCGCCGCCCGGGCGGGAGGCGCTGCTCGACGAGATCCTGCGGATCGCAGCCGTGTTCCGGCTCGGCGAACCGAATTCGCCGATCGGCTTCACGCTCGAGGAGGCCGTCCGCCGCGCGCGCCTGCCCTGGCCCGAGCTCCTGCGCGAACTCGTGGCGGATCCGGCGGCCCGCACCGCCGCCATCACCTCGGTGGGCATGCGGTCGCCCGATCCGGCCGCCCCCGCCGCGCAATCCTGACGGCAATCCAGAGAGGGAGACCGGAACAGCATGCCGAGCATTCACGAGAAGCTGGCGCGGGTGCGTCGCCCGCGCGTCCACATCACCTACGAGGTCGAGACCGAGGGGGCGGAGATCGTCCGCGAACTCCCGTTCGTCGTCGGCGTCATCGGCGATTTCTCGGGCGATCCGACCAAGCCGCTCCGGCCGTTCTCCGACCGCAAGTTCGTCCAGATCGACAGGGACAACTTCGACGACGTGATGCGGAGGCTCTCTCCGGGGTTGAACCTGAAGGTCGAGAACACGCTCGCCGGGGACGGCAGCACGATGGCGGTCGATCTCGCCTTCAACGGCATCGCGGATTTCGAGCCCGGCCGAGTGCTCGAGCAGGTGCCGGCCCTGCGAGCGCTGCTGGAGACCCGGGATCGCCTGCGCGACCTCATGAGCAAGGCCGACCGCTCCGAGAACCTCGAATTGCTGCTCGAGCAGATCCTGAGAAACAGGGCCGATTTCGAGACGATCTCGGGCGAACTCGGCATCGCAGCCGACAGCAAGGAGAACTGAGATGTCGGACGCGCAGCCGCTGAACGGCACGCCCCCTCAGGACACCGCACTCCCGGTGGTGGAGGGCGCTGGCCTGCTCGACCGGGTGGTGTCGGCCACGAGGCAGACGGAGCCCGACCGGGCGGAGGCCCTCGTGCGTACGCTGATCGAGGAGGCCAGCCGCGGCACGGTCCGGTTCGACAGCAATCTCAGTCGCACCATCGAGGCCGCCATCACGCAGATCGATGCGGCACTGTCCACCCAGCTCAACGCGATCATGCACGACGAGCGCTTCATCAAGCTCGAAGGCAGCTGGCGTGGCCTGCACTACTTCGTCATGAACACGGAGACGAGCACGAACCTCAAGATTCGGATGGTCAACGCCTCGAAGCGCGAGCTGCATCGCGACCTGACCCGCTCGGTCGAGTTCGACCAGAGCCTTCTCTTCCGCAAGATCTACGAGAACGAGTTCGGCACACCCGGTGGGGAGCCGTACGGGGCGCTGATCGGCGACTACGAGTGGACGAACCACCCCGAGGACATCGAGGCCTTGCGGCTGATCTCGAACGTGAGCGCCGCCGCCTTCGCGCCATTCATCTCGGCGGCAGGCGCCTCGCTGATGGGTTTCGAGAACTGGAACGAGCTGTCACGCCCGCGCGACCTCGCCAAGATCTTCGACACTGTCGAGTACATCAAGTGGCGCGGCTTCCGCGACAGCGACGACAGCCGCTTCGTCTCGCTGACGATGCCGCGCGTGCTGGCCCGCCTGCCCTACGGAGAGCGGACCCGGCCCATCGACGCCTTCGCGTACGAAGAGGCGCCG
This sequence comes from Pseudomonadota bacterium, assembly GCA_023386115.1. GTDB lineage: Bacteria > Pseudomonadota > Alphaproteobacteria > Rhizobiales > Beijerinckiaceae > Methylobacterium. The sequence goes on along the minus strand of JAEWKL010000672.1, from coordinate 2,564 downwards.
TTCGACGCGGGCGGGTCGCCGATGCAACTCGCGCACGACCATTACTGCTGGATGAACGCTGCCTACGTCCTCGGCACGCGGCTGACCGAGGCCTTCGCGAAATACGGCTTCTGCACCGCGATCCGCGGCGCGGAAGGCGGGGGCAAGGTGGAGGATCTGCCAACCCACGTCTTCCGGTCCGATGATGGCGATCTCGACACCAAGTGCCCGACCGAGATCGGGATCACCGATCGGCGCGAGTACGAATTGTCGAATCTCGGCTTCCTGCCCCTGTGCCACTACAAGAACCAGGATCACGCCGTGTTCTTCGGCGCTCAGACGACGCAGAAGCCGAAGGAGTACGACCGGCCGGAGGCAACCGCCAACGCCCGGATCTCCGCGCGCCTGCCCTATATCCTCGCGACCGGCCGGTTCGCCCACTACCTCAAGGTGATGGCCCGCGACAAGATCGGCTCCTTCATGGAAGTCGACGATTGCGAGCGCTGGCTCAACCGTTGGATCCAGAACTACGTCAACACCAACGAGAATGCGGGGCCCGAGAGCAAGTCCCGCTTCCCGCTGCGCGAGGCGCGGATCGAGGTTCGCGAGATCCCCGGCCGGCCCGGTGCCTACAACGCTGTGGCCTATATGCGCCCCTGGCTGCAGCTGGAGGAGCTGACGACCAGCATGCGCATGGTCGCGCGCATTCCGGAGCGGGTGTGAGCGGATCCGGCGCCCCGGCCGGCCCGGCCGCCGATGAGCCGGCGGCCTCCGGCTTGCGCGTGGCGATGCTGGCCGGACGCCACAGCCGGCCCGGCGGCGAGCCGGTGGGTCGCGGGCTCGCGCGCTTCCTCGACACCGACGCGGGCGCCCTTGCCCGCTGGTTCGGCCCGGAAACGGCCGCGATGCTGCGCCGCCATCCGGAGAGGCTGCGCGGCCGGCTCGACCGCGACATCGCGGCGATCGACCGGCTGCTTTCCGCCCAGCTCGACGCGGTGCTCCACCATCCGCGGCTCCAGCGCCTTGAGGGCTCGTGGCGAGGGCTCGCCTGGCTCCTCGGCCGCTTCGAGCCCGACCGGCGGCTGAAGGTGACGCTGCTGTCGGCGACGTGGCGCGAGCTGGAGCGCGACCTCACCCGGACCATCGAGTTCGACCAGTCGCAGCTGTTCCGCAAGATCTACGAGAACGAATTCGGCCAAGCCGGTGGCGAGCCGTTCGGCCTGCTCGTGGTCGATCACGAGGTTCGCCACCGGCCCGAAAGGCGGGAGCCGGGCGCTCCCGCCCCGGTCGACGACGTGACCGTGGCGGGCGGGCTCGCAAACATCGCCGCCGCGGCGTTCGTGCCGACAGTGCTGGCGGCCTCGCCCGCCCTTCTCGGGGTGGATCAGTTCGCGGATCTCGCGCTCTCGTCCGACGTGACGGCGCTCCTGAACGGCCCTGACCACCGGCGCTGGCGGGTCCTCGCAAGCCGCGAGGAGGCCCGCTTCCTGTGCGCGACGATGCCCCGGATCCTGGCCCGCGCGCCCTGGTCGCGCGCGATCGGCAGCCGCTGGTACGTCGAGGATGCGCCAGGTCCGGCCGAGCGGACGTGGCTCGTCGCCGGTTACGCCTTCGCGGCGGTCGTGGGACGCGCTGTCCTGACCTACGGATGGCCGGCAGACGTGCGCGGCGTGGACACCGACCGGGTCGGCGGTGGCCTCGTGCTCGATCTGCCACACGAGGATTTCGTGTTCGGCGCGGAGACCCGCTGGGCGCGGGCGCCGGTCGACCTCGCCCTGACCGACCGGCAGGAGCGCGACCTCGTGGATGCGGGCTTCATGCCCCTGAACACCCTGCCCCACGGCGGTGCGGCCTTCGCTTCCGTCCGGAGCCTGCAGGCGAATCCGCCCGATGCACCGGACCGTGAACCGACTTCGGCCCAGGCGAACCGTCGCGTCTCGGCGCAGATCAGCGCCATGCTGTGCGTCTCGCGCTTCGCCCATTACGTGAAGGTGCTCGGCCGCGAATTGACCGGGTCCCTGATCGATGCGGAGGCCATCGAGCGGCGTCTCGGGCGATGGCTCGCCGGCTATACCAACCTGAGTGCCGGCGCCTCCGCCGAGAGCCGGGCGCGCTACCCCCTCCTCTCGAGCGCCGTGCAGGTTCGGGAGGTGCCGGGCCGTCCCGGCTCCTATGGCTGCGTCGTCCATCTACAGCCCTCCTACCAACTCGACGACGTCTCGACGACGTTCCGGCTCGTGACCGGCTTCGCCGCCGCCGGGGCCACTCAATGAGCCACCGCGGGAATCTGTTCAAAAAGGAGATCGGTGGATGAGTGGAACGGAGGCCGGTCATCATTTCCGGCACGGGCGCCTCGCGGATGCCGTCGCGGCGGCTGGACGCGCCGTGCAGCAGGCGCCGGCCGATGTCGCCGCGCGCCTGATCCTGGCGGAATTCCTGCTGTTCGCGGCCGAGTTCGGGCGGGCCGATGCCCTGGTCGCCGCCGTCGAGGCGCTGGACCCGGACAGCGCGCTCGCGGTCGCCGAGTTCCGGCAGTTGCTTCGGGCCGAAGCCGCGCGGCGCCAGCTCGGAACCGAGGGCCGTCT
>JAEWKL010000622.1 GCA_023386115.1 Pseudomonadota bacterium | reverse complement strand
GGCGCGCCGCCGCACCCGGCCTGCACTCACGCGAGCCGGAACCGCAGCTCACCCAGGCCCTCCAGGCTGCAGGCGATCTCGTCGCCGGCCTTGAGCCACCGGCGCTCGGCCCGCGGCTTCTTCTCGCCGAAGATCACCCCCTGCGGCGTCCCGGTATAGAAGATATCGCCCGGCTTGATCGTCATCATCTTCGAGGCGAAGCTGATCAGCTGCCGGCAGTTGAAGATCATGTCGTTGGTGTTCCAGTCCTGGCGCTGGACGCCGTTGACGCGGGTCTCCAGCCGCAGGTTGTTGGGATCCTTCACGAGGTCGCTGGTGACGAGGTAGGGCCCGAGCGGCGCGAACCCGTCCGCGGTCTTGCCGATCATGAATTGCGAGGTCAGGGTCTGGAGGTCGCGGGCGCTGAAGTCGTTGCCGGTAGCGTAGCCCGCGACGTAGTCCAGCGCCTTATCCTCCGACACGTTGGCGCATTCCCGCCCGAACACGATCACCAGCTCGACCTCGTAGTCGAACTCGCGAGCGACCGACGTCGGCAGCGTGATGGTGCCGCCGTGGTGGTTGAGCGCGTTGTTGTACTTGTTGAACAGCGGAGGGTCCTTGGGGATCGGGGTCCCTGTCTCGGCGGCGTGGTGCCGGTAGTTGAACCCCATCATGATGATCTTCTCAGGTCTCGTGACGAGGGGGGCGTACTGCACCGCCTCCTCGCGCAGCAGGTGGGCGCTGCCGCCGTCGCGCCCGGCCGCCGCGACCACCGCCCTGAGCAGGCCGCCCTTCCCGTTCTGCAACAGGTCGTCCATGTCGGCCGGGGCCGGCAGGTTGAGGGCGGCGGCGGCCGCCGTCACGTCGAGGATGCCGCGCTCGGTCTTGACGCCGAGGCCGTAGCCGCCCTCGCGCCGCATGTTGAGCAGCGTCAGCCCCCGCGGCATCTCGAACGCGGCGGGAGCCGCGGCAGCCGGAGCGGCCGCCGCCAGACCGGCGGCACCCAAGCCGGCCGCGCTCATGCCGGCCGCACCCTTCAGGAAGTCGCGACGATCCGTCTGCATGGGGTCTCCTCCCGTTTCGGCTCTGCCGTTTCCGTTCTCTGCCCGATGGGTCACGGCGTCCCGGGCACCGGGCCTCGTTCCGCCTCGGTCGCCTTGCGCTTCCACAGGTCCCAGGCCCTGAGATGGATCTGGTCGAGGGCGCGGCCCGCCTTCTCGCCCTCCTGGGCGTCGAGGAAGGTGAGCGGGCCGCCGAGCGCCATCGCCTGGGCCTGGATCCGGGCGTTGACCTCGGTGTAGACGGCGCGGAACACGGCCATCGGCAGGGTCGGGCCGACCACCACGTCGCCGTGCCCGCGCATCAGGGCCACGGCCTTATCGCCGAGCGTCGAGGCCAGCGCTTGCCCGAGGGCGGGGTCGCGCACCAGGAGATCGGTGGCGCCGGCGGTCGCCCGGATGTCGAAGACCGGCACGCCGGCCGCCAGGAAGGCCGCGATGTGGTAGGTCGCGCGCAGGGGCACCTGGGCGATGCCGAAGGGAATCACCGACGGCGAGTGGCTGTGGACCACCGCCTGCACGTCGGCCCGCGCCCGGTAGATCCCGGCATGGATGAAGCGCTCGAGGAAGACCGCCCGCCCGCGCGGATCGGTTGCGTTGCCGTCGAGATCGAACTCCATGATGTCGTCGGCCCTGACGAGGGCCGGGGCCACCGAGCGCGACATCAGGAACCTGCTCGGGTCGCCCGGATGGCGCGCGCTGACGTGGCCGAAGCCGTCGACGACGCCCTGGTCGGCCAGGATGCGGCTCGCCGCCACAAGATCCTCGACCAGCGCCGGCGGCACTCCCGCCGGCCCTCGTTGCGTGGGACCTTGCGCGCAGGCGCTTTCCCCACCGAGACACGCGCCCAGGAGGAGACATGCGGCGGCCGCCGCTCCGACCACCCTCATGGTTCCTCCCGCGCGGCGACCTCGATCCCGCGATCGTGCCGCCCGTTCATGTTATCGCCTGAGGATCGGGAAATCCCCAGTCGAGTCAACCCGCCCCGGCCGTCACGGCTCGCCGGGCTCGATCGGCGGCTCCTTGCCGGTCGCGACGCCCTCCCCGTCTGGTGGATCGTGGTGCAATGCTCCGCTCGCGGCGCGTCCCCGCCCTGTTCGGCCGGGCGCGCCCACTTAGATGTCGACGGACCGGCGCCGTCGGCGGGACGGTGGCCCCTGCCCTCGCGCAGGACCGTGAGGAGCATAGCCTTGGCACGCAGGCGCGTCCGACCCACGACCGAGATCCTGAGCGAGATCGTCGCGCGATTGGGACCGCCGCCGCGGTCGGTCGACCTCGAGGCCCTGCGGGGCCGGCTCGGCTTGCCCGAGTTCAACGGCGAGGCCGACGAGGCCCAGGTCTCGCGCGCGCTTCGGGCGATGAAGGCCGAGCGTGCCTTCGCCGAGACCGGCGTGGAGGCGTTGCGGCGCAATGTGCCGGCGCTCAGGGCCGCCGTCTCGGGCGGCGGCGCGATCGCCTGGAGCGTGCGCGTCGCGATCCCCCTCCTCGACGACGACCGCCTCGGCCTACGGGTCGACGCGCCGCCGGATACGGAGATCGCCGGGATCCTGCGGGGCATGGCGCACCGCAACGACCCGCGCTGGCGGCTCGACGACCTGCGCGCCGCGGTCGCGCGGGTCGGGGTGCGTACGGCCGACGACCTGCGCCGGCCGGTCGAGCGCCTGCGCGAGCAGATCCGCCTCGACCTGCGCGAGGTCGGGGCCGACGCGTCGGCCTACCTCGCCCAGCTCGACCGCTCGCTGCGGTCCCGCCCCTTCCCGCTGACCGACGAGCTCGGCGGGTCGCTGTTCCAGACCCTGACGCCGGTGCGCAAGCGCGCGCGGGTCGTGGCGCACCAGGATTCCCGGCTCAGGCGCCTGCGCGACCGGGTCGGCTTCGGCGCCTATATCGAGAAATTCACCGCGGCGCGGCGGCTCGGCCGGCGCATCGTGTTCCACATGGGCCCCACCAACTCGGGCAAGACCTACGCCGCCCTCAAGGTGCTGACCGAAGCGGCGACCGGCACCTACCTCGCGCCTTTGCGCCTCCTGGCACTCGAGAACTACGAGACGCTCCTGGAGCGGGGCCTGCGCGCCGGCATGGTCACCGGCGAGGAGGTGCTCGGCGAGACCGGCCCGACCCACACCGCGCGCACCATCGAGACGGCCGACCTGACGCGCCCGGTCGAGGTGGCGGTGATCGACGAGATCCAGATGCTCGCCGACCCCGATCGCGGCTGGGCCTGGACCAACGCGCTGTTCGGCGTGCCGGCCAAGACCGTGATCGTCTGCGGCTCGGACGATGCCCTCGCCTCTGTCCGCCGGGCGGCCGAGGCGGCGGGCGAGTCGCTCGAGGTCGTTCCCTTCGTGCGCAAGACCCCGCTCGTGCTGCAGGAAGCGCCGGTGCCGCTCGAGGAGGTCGAGCCGGGCGACGCCGTCGTCGCCTTCTCGCGCCGGGCCGTGCACGAGAACCGCGAGATCCTGGTGGCGGCCGGCCACCGCGTCGCGACGATCTACGGCGCGCTCTCGCCGGAGGTGCGCAGGGCCGAGGCGGCGCGCTTCCGCACCGGCGAGGCCGACGTGCTCGTCACCACCGACGCAATCGGCATGGGCCTGAATCTCGGGCCGCTCAAGCGCGTCGTGTTCTCGGCGGTGCGCAAGTACGACGGCGTCGGCGAGCGCGCGCTGACGAATTCGGAGATCCGGCAGATCGCCGGCCGGGCCGGCCGCTTCGGGCACCAGGACGTCGGCTACGTCGCGGCCTGCGAGGAGGACGGCGTCGCGCCGCTGCGGACCGCCTTGTCCGGCGCGCCGACGGCACCGGCCGCCGACACCCGGTTCTTCGTCCGGCCCGACCTCCAGGCGATCACCTCGGTCGCCGAGGAGATGGGAACCGACAGCCTGCGCGAGGTCCTGGCGCATTTCGCCCGCGCCACCTTCTACGCCGGCTCGCCGTTCCAGCCCTCCGCCCTGGAGGAGATCCTCGAGGTCGCCCGGCTGGTCGACCGCGCCCGCCTGCCGATCCAGGAAAAATTCGTCTTCTCCGTCTGCCCGGTCGACCGGCGCGACGACGTCGCGATGGCGGTGCTGGAGCGCTGGACCCAGGCCCGGGCGGCGGGCGCCGGCGTGCCGGCCCTGCGGGCGAACCTCAACGGCGAGCTCGACTACCAGGAGCGGACGGTCAAGCTCGCCAGCGCCTATCTGTGGCTGTCGCGCCGCTTTCCCGAGACCTTCGACGACGTCGAGGCGATCCGGGCGATGCGCGGCCGGGCCAACGGCGCCATCGAGGAGCACCTGCGGGAGACCGCGACGCGCCGCGTCGAGCGCCGCTCGCGCCGGGTCGCCGCGGCGAAGGCTCCTCGCGGGTCCCGCAGGTGACGGGTGTTCTCCGGGGGCCGGCTCGGCGCAGGGTGGCCCTCGGTCCAGGACGGCGAGCCGCGATGCGGCCTCGATGGGGGGAGCGACCGGGTCGCCAGGATCGACCGGGAGGCCCCCGGTCACCCGGCTCCGCCGACCGCCCGCAGCCAATGCGCCGCGATGGCGTCGCGGCGGGCGAACCAGATGCCGGGGCGCGCGGCCGCATGGGCGAGGAAGCGCTCGAGCCCGCCGATGCGGCCGGGCCGGCCGATGATGCGCAGGTGCAGCCCCACCGACAGCATCCGCGGCGCCTCGCCCCCCTCCTCGTAGAGGCGGTCGAAGGCGTCGATGCAGTAGCGGGCGAAATCGTCGCCGAACACGAAGCCGCCGCCGCGCTGGAAGCGCATGTCGTTGGTGTCGAAGGCGTAGGGCAGCACGACGTGCGGCCGCCCATCGGGCGATCCCGGCCGCCCGGGGACGAGGTAGGGTAGGTCGTCGTTGTAGGCGTTCGAATCGTACAGGAAGCCGCCGTGCTCCAGGAGGAGCCGGCGGGTGTTGACCGAGGTCGCCGAGCGGGTGTGCCAGCCGACCGGCGCCCGCCCGGTGGCGTCTCGGATCGCCGCGACGGCCTTCGCGATCGCCGAACGCTCCTCGTCCTCGCCCATCCCGGCATGGCGCTCCCAGCGCCAGCCATGGGCCGCGACCTCGTGCCCGTCGGCGACCGCCTCCTGCGCCAGCCAGGGCGAGAGCGCGACGGCGCGCCCGTTGGCGTTGAGGGTGGCAGTGACGCCGTAGGCCGCGAGCAGCGCCCGGATGCGCGGCCAGCCGGCCCGGGTGCCGTACTCGAAATGCGATTCCATGCAGAGGTCGCGGGATCCGACGACCTCCTCCACCACCTCGTAGACGGATTCGTTGCGCTCATCGCCCATGCCGAGGGAGAGTTCCGCCCCCTCCTCGACGTTGACGACGACCGAGACGGCGAGCCGGGCGCCGCCCGGCCAGGCGACCCTCGGCGGATGCCCGCCATAGCCGCGGAAATCGCGATCGGTCCTCATCGGCTCAGACCTCGGCGAGGCGGCGCAGGCCGACCAGGCGGTCGCCGAGGAGCAGCACCGCGACGGCAAGCAGGATCAGCAGCGTCGAGACCGCCGCGATGGTCGGGTCGGGCCGCTCCTCGACGAGTTGCAGCATCTGGATCGGCAAGGTCTTGGTCCAGGCGTCGGTGAAGAAGATCGAGATCGGGTAGTTGTCCATCGAGGCGAGGAAGGCGAACAGGCCGGAGGTCAGGAAGGCCGGCGCCAGGCCCGGCACCAGCACCCGCAGGATGGCCGCCGGATAGGACAGGCCGAGGGTGCGAGCGGCGTCGATGAGGGTGAAATCGAACAGCGAGAGCGCCGCCACCACGGTCCGCACGACGTAGGGCAGCGTGATCACCCCGTGGGCGATCAGCAGGCTCACGCTCACGTCGCGCAGGCCCGCCGCGCGAAACCCCTGCAGCATGGCGATGCCGACGACGAGGCCCGGGAGCATCAGGGGCGAGACCAGGAAGGTGACCAGGGCCTCGCGCCCGGGAAAACGGCCGCGCACCACCGCGATGGCGCAGAGCGTGCCGAGGACCAGCGCCAAAGCGGTCGCCAGGATGGCGACCCGCAGCGAGGTCCACAGGGCCGGCCAGAGGTCGCGGGAGGCCCAGAGCCGCTCGTACCAGCGCGTCGACCAGGCGGGCGGCGGGAGGGTGAAGACCGCGCTCGACCCGAACGAGACCGCGACCGTGACGACGAGCGGCGCCATCAGGAAGACGGCGGACGCGGCCGCGAGGATCCAGACCAGGGCGAGGGACAGGCGCTCGGTCGCGGTCATGCGGATCCTCCTCCGCCGAGGCGGCGAGCGAGCGCGGTCGAGCCGACCACGATTGCGAGCGCGACGGCGAGCAGGAGCACCGCCGTGGTCGAGCCGAGCCGCTCGTCGCGCAGGAACAGGAAGGCGCGGCCGGTGAGGGTCGCGAGGGTCTGGTAGCGGTCGCCGATGACGAGGCTCGGCACGACGTACATCGACACCGCCAGCGAGAACACGAAGGCGATGCCTGAGACGATCCCCGGCAGGGTGAGCGGCAGGGTCACGGCGAGGAAGCGCCGCAAGGGGCTCGCCCCCAGGGTCGCGGCAGCCTCGCCGAGGCGCGGATCGATCTGCCGGATGACGGAATAGATCGGCAGGATCATGAACGGCAGGAAGACGTTGGCGGCGCCGATGACGAGCCCGGCCTCGGTGAACAGCAGCCTTTGCGGCGCGTCCCAGATCCCGAGCCCGACCAGGGCTTGCGACACCACCCCGTCGCGGCGCAGCACGATCTGCCAGGCATAGGCCTTGACCACGACCCCGACCGAGAGCGGCAGGATGACGGACAGGAGCAGGAGCCCCTGCTCCGCGCCGCGGGCCCGCGCCAGCGCGACGGCCGCCGGGTAGCCGGCCAGCAGGCAGACGAGGGTGACGAGGAGCGCGGTGCGCACCGTGTTGCCGATGACGCGCCAGCTGAACGGATCGGACAGGAACTGCGCGAAGGGCGCGAGGCTGATCCCGTCGGGCCCCCAGAGGCTGCGGCCCAAGAGGACGAGGAGCGGCCAGCCATAGGCGGCGGCCAGATAGGCGAAGGCCGGCAG
>JAEWKL010000485.1 GCA_023386115.1 Pseudomonadota bacterium | reverse complement strand
GCCCTCGCCGCGCCGGTCATCGAGACGCCGCGCGGATTGCCGCGGGTGAGGGAGGAGAGCCGAGACCATGTCCCGTCCGTTCGTCACGGTTTCGCGGTCCCGTTCGGAGGCGGTCCAGTTCCGGGCCATCCTGGCGGCGACCTACCCGGTCTTCCTGGTCGCCGCGTTGCTGCAGCGCCTGCGCCCCGGGCCCGCCACCCCCCTCTGGCCCCGGCGCTCGGTCTTCGGCGAGGCGCGGGCGATGGCGCTGTCGGCGATCCCCTTCGCCTTCATGGGGTGAGGCCCCCTTGGGGAGAGGCGCCTTTGGGGTGAGGCCCCTCGGGCCCGAGTTTCCGCCGCCGTCCCGTGCGGCGGAGAGACCGCCCGACCGTCACGGCCGGGCAACCCCGCGCGGGAACCCCCGCGCGGATCCGCATCCGGAGGTTCGGCAATGGCCAACGGCATGGACAAACCCAGCGTACTGTCAGGACTCACCGAAGAGGAGGCGAAGGAATTCCACGGCATCTTCGTCACCAGCTTCATCATCTTCACGGCAATCGCGGTCGTCGCGCACTTCCTCGTCTGGCTGTGGCGGCCGTGGCTGCCGGGGCCGAACGGCTATTCCGCGCTGGAGGACGGCGTGAAGGTCGCCGCTCACGGCATCCTGCCCTTCATCTCGTAGGCAAGGACTCACCGCCATGCACAAGGTCTGGCTTCTCTTCGACCCGCGCCGCACGCTCGTGGCGCTCTTCACCTTCCTGTTCGTCCTCGCGCTGATCATCCACTTCATCCTGCTCAGCACCAACCGGTTCAACTGGCTGGAGGGCCCGGCGGCGAAGAAGGCGGAGATCGCCCACAGCCTCGTCCTCCCGACCTGACCGGCCGGCGGACCGCGCCCCTTCGGGGGCGTCCTCGCACCGCGGACGGGCGTCAGGCCCCGCCCGCGGCCACCACGCTTTCGCGGACGGGGAGGGCCGCGCCATGGCCATGCTGAATTTCGAGCGCAAATACCGGGTCCGCGGCGGCACTCTGCTTGGCGGCGACCTGTTCGACTTCTGGGTCGGGCCGTTCTACGTCGGCTTCTTCGGCGTCACCGGCCTGTTCTTCACCCTGCTCGGCACCGGCCTGATCGTCTGGGGCGCGGCCATCGGGCCGACCTGGAACGTCTGGCAGATCAACATCGCGCCGCCCGACCTCAAATACGGGCTGGCGCTCGCGCCGCTCCGTGAGGGCGGATTGTGGCAGATCATCACCTTCTGCGCCGTCGGGTCCTTCGGCTCCTGGGCCCTGCGCGAGGTCGAGATCTGCCGCAAGCTCGGCATCGGCTACCACGTGCCGGTCGCCTTCTCGGTGGCGATCCTCGCCTATGTCGCCCTGGTGGTGGTACGCCCGATCCTGATGGGCGCCTGGGGCCACGGCTTCCCTTACGGGATTCTCAGCCACCTCGATTGGGTGTCGAACGTCGGCTACCAGTACCTTCACTTCCACTACAACCCGGCGCACATGCTCGCCGTGACGTTCTTCTTCACGACGACCTTCGCGCTGTCGCTGCACGGCTCGCTGATCCTGTCCTCGACAAATCCCGGCAAGGGCGAGGTGGTGAAGACGCCCGAGCACGAGGACACCTATTTTCGCGATACGATCGGCTACTCGATCGGCACGATCGGCATCCATCGCCTCGGCCTTTTCCTCGCCCTCTCGGCGGGTTTCTGGAGTGCGGTCTGCATCGTCATCAGCGGTCCGTTCTGGACTCGCGGCTGGCCCGAATGGTGGGGCTGGTGGCTGAGCCTGCCGATCTGGCGCTGAGTCTCACCCGCGTTCGCGAGTCGTCACCCTGCAGAAGGCATCCGCCGCCATGGGGTATTACCAGAACATCTACACCCAGGTTCAGGTCCACCCGCTCCACCCGGAGGCCGGCGTCGAGGTCCCGGACATCGAGAACCGCGCCGGCAAGGGCGGGTTCAGCTACCTCGCCGGTCTCGTCGGCAACGCCCAGATCGGTCCGATCTATCTCGGCACCCTCGGCACGCTGTCGCTGGCGTGCGGGTTCATCGCCATCGAGATCATCGGCCTCAACATGTGGGCCTCGGTGAACTGGGACCCGGTCCAGTTCCTCCGCCAGCTGCCCTGGCTCGCCCTCGAGCCGCCCCGACCCGAATACGGGCTCACGATCCTGCCACCGCTCGCGGAGGGCGGCTGGTGGCTCATGGCCGGCTTCTTCCTCACCGCCTCGATCATCCTGTGGTGGGTCCGGCTGTTCCGGCGCGCCCGGGCGCTCGGCCTCGGCTACCACGTGCCCTGGGCCTTCGCCTCGGCGATCTGGCTCTACCTGGTGCTCGGCTTCATCCGGCCGATCCTGATGGGGAGCTGGAGCGAGGCGGTGCCGTTCGGGATCTTCCCGCACCTCGACTGGACCGCGGCGTTCTCGCTGCGCTACGGCAACCTGTTCTACAATCCCTTCCACATGCTCTCGATCGTCTTCCTGTACGGGTCGACGATGCTGTTCGCCATGCACGGCGCCACCATCCTGGCGGTGAGCCGCTACGGCGGCGAGCGCGAGATCGAGCAGATCGTCGATCGCGGCACCGCGACCGAGCGCGCCGCCCTGTTCTGGCGCTGGACCATGGGTTGGAACGCCACGATGGAATCGGTCCATCGCTGGCTGTGGTGGTTCGCGTTCCTGACGACGCTGACCGGCGGCATCGGCATCCTGCTCACCGGCACCGTGGTCGACAACTGGTACCTCTGGGCGGTCAAGCACGGGGTCGCGCCGCACTACCCGCAGATCTACGGCCCGGTGGTGGATCCGCTCGCCAACCCGGGAGGCACGCCATGAAGCTCGCCCTGCAAATTCTCGGCGTCGTCGTCGCAGTGCTGCTCACCGGCGCGATGTTCGGCACCGCGGGCTGGACCCGGCCCCCGGTCCGCTCCGAGCAGATGGGGTTCCGCGGCACCGGCATGGTGCAGGTGCAGAATCCCCGCACCCTCGCGGCCAAGCTCGAGGAGAACGCGGCACCCGCCCCGCAGGACCCCGCCCCGCCCGGGGGCGAGCCGGCGACGCAGACCTACCAGAACGTCAAGGTGCTGACCGACCTCTCGACCGACCAGTTCAACCGCGTGATGGCTTCGATCACCGAATGGGTGGCGCCCGAGCAGGGCTGCGCCTATTGCCACAACGTCGAGAACATGGCTGACGATAGCGTCTATGCGAAGACGGTGGCGCGCTCGATGCTCCGGATGGTCCGGCACATCAACGCCGACTGGAAGAACCATGTCGGCGAGACCGGCGTGACCTGCTACACCTGCCACCGCGGCAATCCGGTGCCGGCGGCGGTCTGGCACAACAATCCGGGCCCGCCCCACGCGCAAGGCTTCGCCGCCCGCGACGGCGGCCAGAACCACCCGGCGCCGGAGGCCGGCCTGACCTCGCTGAACTACGACCCCTACAAGGATCTGCTCGGCGACAAGGATATCGACCAGAACGCCGTGCGGGTCGCCGCCCGCACCGCCCTGCCGACCAGCCCCTCGAAGCCGATCCAGACCACGGAGCGGACCTACGCCCTGATGATCCACATGGCGGAAGGACTGGGGGTCAACTGCACCTACTGCCACAACAGCCGCGCCTTCTCCTCCTGGGAGGAGAGCACGCCGAAACGCGTCACCGCCTGGCACGGCATCCGGATGGTGCGCGACATCAACGGCAACTTCATCGAGCCGCTGACGCCGGTCCTGCCGGAGGCCCGGCTCGGGCCGGAGGGCGACCCGCCGAAGGCCAACTGCACCACCTGCCACCAGGGCCTGGTGAAACCCCTCAACGGCGCCCAGATGCTCAAGGACTACCCCGAGCTCGCCGGAGGGCCGATGCCGAAGGCACCGTGAGGCGGCCTTTCATGAAAGTCACGCGAAAGCCCCGGTTCCGAGAGGAGCCGGGGCTTTCCGCACCTGCTGGATCGATGACGCCCCATCGATTGCCGGCGATCGAAAACAATCCATGATCGCCTGAGGCCGGCGTGATCTTCTTGTCATCTCACGACGATTTGCCGCATCGGTAGAATTCCAGGATCCGGGAGTTGGACTGACACGTGCGACGGCGGTCTGCCGCCCGTGCGCCCGTCAACCCCGCCCCACGAGGGCACAATCCCGGAGGCAACGGCCATGGGCGATTCCGGCCTGATCTACATGCTCGCCTTCACGACCTTCGCGCTGGTCATCCTGTTCTTGATCTGGCAGCGGATGCGGGTCCAGCGCGCCAAGGAGACCGGCGAGCGCTCGAGCTTTACCGACCACCATGGCGGCGCACCACGGCCGCACCAGGGGGTGGATCCGCGGTAGGCTCCTGTCTCCTGTCTTGCCAAGACGGTCGATCCGCATGAACCCTCCCCCCTCTGCGGGGGAGGGTGGTCTGCTGCGAGGGCGAAGCACTCGTGCGCAGGCCGGGAGAGGGGCAGCGCGACGCTGATCGAGTGGATGCCCCTCACAACGGTTCAGTCCTGTCCGGAAGCGTGGTTCCCCTCTCCCGCCCCGCTCCTCGGGGCACCCTCCCCCGCAGAAAGGGGGGAGGGTTCGCGTGGGAGCTTACTTCTCCACCCGGCTCGGGTTCTTCAGCTGCCCATAGACCACGCCCGCGAAGGTGCCGATCGCTGTCGGCCAGTCGAGCCCCGCCGCGTTGCGGTCGGCCGCCTGGCAGTAGGCGGCGGTCAGCCCGTTGACGAGGGAGGCCGAATCCGCCTGCGGGGCGGCCTGGCGAACGGCCGGGAGCAGGGTGGCGACGCGGGGCAGCATCTGCTCGGCCTTGAGGTCCTTGAGCTGGCCCGCCGCATCTGCCTGCTTCAACGCATCGGCCAAGGTACTGTTCGCCACCGTCTCGCAAGGAGCATTGCCGGCGAGCATCGTCTGGGTCTCGGCCCTGAGCGTCGCCACCTGGCCGGGCTCGGCGGTCGGCGGGGCCTGGTTGCCGAAGGTCTGGCGGACATAGTTCGTCACCGCCGCGACCTCCGCATCGGACATGCCGACGCCGACCGCCGGCATCGCCGCGTACTCGCCCTTGGCGTCGAGGCCGCCGAGGATCACCCGGATCACCGTCTCGGGGCCCTTGGCCAGCACTGCGCCGTTGCCGGCGAGGGGCGGGATCGCCCCCGGCTGGCCCTGACCGTCCGGCCGGTGGCAGGCGACGCAGCGGTTGAGATAGGTGTCGGCGCCCGGCGCGGTCGAGGCCTGCCTGAAGTCGGACTTCACGTCGGGCGTGTAGGTAGGCTTGGGCGCCAGCGTCTTGAGGTAGACGGCGATGGCGCGCACGTCGCCGTCGGTCATCTTGCTCAGGCTCTCCTCGATCACCTGGCGCATCGGCCCGGCGACGACGCCGGCGCGGCCCGGGGCGGCGCCGGTCTTGAGATAGGTGAAGAGCTGGTCCTCGCTCCACTTGCCGAGGCCCTGATCGGTGTCGCCCGATAGGTTCGGGGCGTACCAGCCGTCGATCGTGCCGCCCTCGAGGTAGCCGCTCCATTGCGAGGCGCCGACGAGCTTGCTGCCGTTGTGGCAGGCGCCGCAATGGCCCGGGCCCTCGACCAGGTAGGCGCCGCGGTTGACCTCCTCGCTCGCCTTCGGATCGGGCTTGAAGCGCCCTTCCGTGAAGAAGGCGAGACGCCAGGCGAGCAGCCCGTCGCGGATGCTGAACGGGAACGCGATGTCGGCGGGTTTGCGCGGCGCGTTCACCGGTTCGAGCGAGAACAGGTAGGCCTTGATCGCCCGCACGTCGTCGTCGGTCAGGCGGGTGTACCAGGGGAACGGGAAGGCCGGATAGAGATAGCTGCCGTTCTTGGTGATGCCCTGGTGCATCGCGCGTCTGAAGTCGTCGTCGCTCCAGCTGCCGATGCCGGTCTCCTTGTCGGGTGTGATGTTCGGCGTCGCGAGCTTGCCGATGCCGCCCGGGAAGTTGATGGTCAGGCCGCCCGCATAGGGCTTGCCGCCTGGCGCGGTGTGGCAGGCGACGCAATCGCCGGCCGTCGCGAGGTAGCGGCCCTTGTCGACGAGGTCGGACGAGGCCGGGTGCGCCAGCGCCGTGCCGGCGGCGAGGGCGAGCGCACTGGAGCCGAGCAGGGCTGTGATCTGTCCTCGGCTGACGAGCTTGCGACGCATGTGGCTTCCTCCAGGAGGTTAAGGGGCGGCGGAGCGAAGCCGCAGCCAGAGATCGGCGACATGGGCGGCGCCCGCCCCCGCGAGCGCGGCGGCGAGCCAGTATCCGGGCGCGCCTGCGAGCACGGCCCGCAGGGCCAGCATCAGGCAGGCGCCCGAGGCGAGGTTGATGAGGAGCGCCCCCCGCCCCGGCCCGCCCCGGCGGCGCCACAGGACGAACAAGGCGGCTTCGGCGGCGACGATCAGCAGCGCGGCATCGACGATGTGGCTGCTGGCGAGGAGGTCCGGCACGCGTCAATCCTCCTGATCGCATCGATGATGCGCAGTCGATCGGGGAGATCACCTAGCAGACGTGAGAGTCCAACCCTGCAACATCGGAACATAGGGTGGCGTTCGCCGAAATCGCCCCGCGGTTCACGATGTCGCATCTGCATCGATCCAGTCTCGGGCAATCCGATCTTTCCCAACGCGACACTTGCGGTGGATCGCGGAGGTGGCCGGACCTGACGGCCCCGCGCCGACGCTGCGCGAGACCCGGTCAGAATGGCCCGTTCAACCGCACGATCGACCAGTTGAGCATCGCCGCGGTCCCGACCCAGGCGAGATACGGGACGAGAAGCAGCGCCCCGAGACCGGAATGTCGCCCGACCACCAGGATCAGCAACGCCACCGAGAGCCACAGGGCCGCGACCTCGATCAGCGCCCAGTCCGGCCGTTGCAGGCGGAAGAACACGCCGCTCCAGGCGATGTTGAGGACGCCGTTCAGCGCGAAGGCGGCGAGCAGCCAGATCCGTTCAGCGCCCTCCGGCGCCGCGTTCCAGGCCAGCACCCCGGCGATGGCGGTCAGGGTGAAGATGGTGGTCCAGACCGGGCCGAAGGCCCAGTCGGGCGGTTTCCAGGACGGCACACGCAAGGAGCGGTACCAGGGTCCGAGCGTGGTGAGCCACGCGCCCGCCGCCGCCACCACGATGGCCGAGAGCGCCGCCACCAGGATCGGGCTCCAGCGCCCGCCGAGAGACTCGATCACGGCGACACCCAGCGGAAGAGATGGGCGAGGTCCTTGAAGAAGATCCGCGCATGCGCGGCGGGCTTCGCCCGCACCAGCTCCTTGTTCATGTAGGCGTCCCAGGTGAGCGACTGCACGTCGGGGTCACGACAGATGCTGACGAAGCGCTCGCGCAGGGAGTCATTGCGGTACCAGACGCCCTGCATCAGCCGCAGGATCCAGAACACGCGGCCATGCGCCTTGAGGAAGCGGCGCCGCGCCTGGGCCAAGGCGCGGGGATTGCCGGTGGCGAGGAAGTCGTGCGCGGCCTCCGCGGCAAGCCGGCCGCCGAACATCGCGTAGTAGATGCCCTCGCCGGAGGCCGGGGCGACGAGGCCGGCGGCGTCCCCGGTGAGCAGCACGTCGCGGCCATTGTCGAAGCGGGAGAGCGGCTTGAGCGGCAGCGGCGCGCCTTCGCGGCGGACGGTCTCCCCGAGGTCGAGCCCGGTCGCGGCGCGAAGCCGCTCGACCGCCCCACGCAGCGAGAAGCCTTTGCGGGCGCTGCCGGTGCCGATGCTGAGCGTGTCGCCGTGCGGGAAGATCCAGGCGTAGAAGTCCGGCGAGAGGACGCCCTGATAGTAGACGTCGCAGCGCGTCGCCTCGATGGCGTCGAGTCCGGTGCCCGCCGGCGGCGTGCGCACGATCTCGTGGTAGGCGAAGACCTGCCGCATCTTGGCATGAGCGGGGATCTCCTGGCGCCCCACCGCCGAGTTGGCGCCGTCCGCCCCCACGACGAGGCGGGCGCGGATCCGCGCCTCGCCGCCCTCCGCGTCGCGGTAATGGACCGTGACCGGGCCTCGGTCCTCGCGGGTCAGCCGCAGATAGGTCCCGGTCACCCGCTCGGCGCCGGCGAGGGCGGCGCGCACCCGCAGCCACTCGTCGAAGGGCCCGCGATCGACCATGCCGACGAAGCCCTCGCCGACCGGCATGTCCACGGCGCGGTCCCGCGGCGAGACCATGCGGGCGGAGCGGATCCTCGCCACCAGCAGCTCGTCGGGGATGGCGAAGTCGCGGATCAGCCGAGGCGGGATGGCGCCGCCGCAGGGCTTGATGCGCCCGGCCCGGTCGAGCAGCACGACCCGCCGCCCGAGCCGCGCCAGATCGGTCGCCGCCGTCGCTCCGGCCGGTCCCCCTCCCACCACCACCGCGTCGACGAATCCCTCGTCCATGGCCGTGCCTCCGGGTCGTCCGGACCGGGATCGGCCGGATGCGGGTTTTTCAGACGGCGTGCCGCACCGCCAGCGTCTCGACCGCCCGTGCCTCACGCTCCGGCCGTCCGATCCGGTAGCCGAGCCCGGCTGCGGCGAGGAACAGGGCCGCCTCGGTGACGAACACGGCCGCGTAGGCCGGCACCACGGTGCCGAAGGCGAGCCGCGCAAGGTCGACGCCTGCCGCGCCGAGGAAGCCGCCGAGCCCGAAAGCAAGCCCTTGCGCCGCGCCCCACACCCCCATGCGGGTGCCGTGGCGGCTGTCGCCGTCGGGGGCGCCGCCGCTGCCGGCGAGCGCCATCATCTGGCCGATCGCCGCCACCGCGAAGATGCCGTTGAACAGCCCGAGCCCGACCACGCACGGGCGGAGGGGGGTGCCGGGCCCGGCAAAGCCGCAGGCCGCGATCGCCACGAGGGATACGGCCGAGCCGAGGCAGCCGGTGACGGTCCAGAGCCGCAAGGATGCGAAGGCCCCGTGCCCGTTGGCGGTGACGAGGGCGACGAACACCATGCCGGCGAGGACGCCGCCGTTCTGGAGTCCCGAGAGCTTGGTGGTCGCGCCCGGCGACAGGGCGAAGACGAGGCCGGCGAAGGGTTCGAGGATCAGCTCCTGGGCGCTGTAGGCGAGCATCGCCAGGAAGACGAAAATCGTGAAGCGGCGCGCCTCCGGCTCGGCCCAGACCTCGGCGAGCACGCGCGCGAAGGGCCGGGCCGGCGTAGCGCGAGCGGGAGCGGTGGGCCGCGCCGGCTCGACGCCCCACAGGGCCGCCAATGCCACCAGGAAGGCGATCACCGACACGCCGCTCGAGACCGCGACGAGGCGGGAGCCGGAGAACGGGTCGAGGAGGTGCCCGGCGGTCGGCGCGGTGACGACGAAGCCGGTGATCATCATGATCCAGACAATCGTTGCGGCGGCGCCCCGGCGGTGGGGTGCGACGCCGGTGGAGAGCAGCACGAGGAGCGAGGTGCCCGCCGCCCCGACCCCGATACCGA
>JAEWKL010000475.1 GCA_023386115.1 Pseudomonadota bacterium | reverse complement strand
GTCGCCGGCGGTGCGCTCGGCGCCGCCGGCATCGAGCTCCGGGATGATCTGGAGCACGGTACGGCCCGCCAGCGGGTGGCGCGCGGCCGGGAACGGCGTGGCCTGGCTCGACGGCATGGGACTCCGGGTCACGGTTCTGATCGCAGCACTCACGGCATGACGATGCCCGCTCCACGCGGGAATCGACGACAGGCCGGCGGCGTGCCGGCCGGATCTGACATATGGTCGCCGGCCGCCGCCGGTGTAGAAGCCGGCCGTCGCGGTCCGCGCACGGACGATGCATCAAGGTCGCCCGGCCGTGTTGCGGATCGGTAAACCTTGGGCGCCGGCTGCCCGCGACCAGGGTTGCACACGGAATAACGGGGATAACATCATGCAAGAGCTCAAGGCGGAGACGTCGCGCCCACCCGCCCGCATGCTGCCCGTACGGGGCCGCCGCCTCGCCACCCTGGTGCGGCCCGGGGCCGGACCGCCGGTGGTCTGGCTCGGCGGCTTCCGGTCGGACATGCGCGCCACCAAGGCCGAGGCCCTGGATGCCTGGGCGGCGCAGGCAGGCCGCGCCTTCGTGCGCTTCGACTATACGGGCCACGGCGAGTCCGAGGGCACCTTCGCCGAGTGCACGATCTCGGACTGGCTCGCCGATGCGCAGGATGTGATCGCCGCCCTGGCGCTAGCGCGCCCGGTGCTCGTCGGCTCCTCGATGGGCGGCTGGATCGCGCTGCTCGCCGCCGCGACGGTCCGGCCTGCCGGCCTGGTGCTGATCGCACCCGCAACGGATTTCACCGAAGCGCTGATGTGGGAGCAGTTCCCGGAGGCGATTCGCACCCAGGTGATGCGCGACGGCGTGTGGCAGCGCGGCTCCCAGTACTCGCCCGAGGCGACGCCGGTGACCCGCGCCCTGATCGAGGACGGGCGGCGTCACCTGATGCTCGGCGGACCGATCGATCCGGGTTGCCCGGTGCACATCCTCCAGGGCATGGCCGACCCGGACGTGCCGTGGCGCCACGCCATGCGGCTCGTCGAGCGGCTGCCGGAGACCGGCGTGGTCCTCACCCTGATCAAGGAGGGCGACCACCGCCTCTCCGGCCCCACCGACCTCGACCGTCTGGTCGCGGCGGTCGAGAGCATCGCCCCGCGCGACGAAGGCGAGGGTCGAGAATCGGTCACTCTGGCTCGGTGAGACCGCAACCGGTTGATGTCTGAATTAAAGACAAAGCACGTCTCCCCTTCCCGTGTGGGAGAGGGGAGACGTGCTTGACTGGCATCAGACCTGGAGTCGGAACGGATCGCGTGGAAACCATACGGGCGGCTGCCCGCGACCTCTCATGACCACCGCCCGTCGCAAGGGAATATCCATGTCGGAGCAGGAGATCGGACAGCCCGAACGGCCAAGATGGGTGCAACACGGAATGTCCGCATCCCGGCCCGTGTCCGATCTTGGCCTCTAGCGCAGGCCGGAAGACAAGCTCGGCCGCTTCGAGACAGGGACGAACTGCCGCCCCCGCTTGGGATTCGTTGATCTCGCGGTTCGTTGATCTCGCGGTCCCGGCGGATTATGCCTCCGCCCCATGGAACTCCAAGCTCTCGCCGAACGATCCGTGGCTCCCCTCGCCTGCCCGTCTCCGCCCAACGGGCAGGCGGCGCCGTTCCTGCCGATGAGCCGCGCCGAGATGGCGGCGCTCGGGTGGGATGCCTGCGACATCGTGCTGGTGACGGGCGACGCCTACGTGGATCATCCGAGCTTCGGCATGGCCATCATCGGCCGGCTGCTGGAGGCGCAGGGGTTCCGGGTCGGCATCATCGCGCAGCCCGACTGGCATTCGGCGGAGCCGTTCCGGGCGCTCGGCAAGCCGCGGCTGTTCTTCGGCGTCACCGGCGGCAACCTCGACTCGATGGTCAACCGCTACACGGCGGACCGCCGCCTGCGCCACGACGACGCCTACACGGCCGGCGGGGAAGGCGGAAAGCGCCCGGATCGCTGCACCATCGTCTACACGCAGCGCTGCCGCGAGGCCTACAAGGACGTACCGATCATCCTCGGCGGCATCGAGGCTTCCCTACGCCGCATCGCGCATTACGATTACTGGTCCGACAAGGTGCGCCGGTCGATCCTGGCCGACGCGAAGGCGGACCTGCTGATCTACGGCAACGCCGAGCGCGCCGTGGTCGAGGTGGCGAACCGCCTGGCTTCCGGGGAGGCGCCGCACGAGATCGACTCGGTCCGGGGCGTCGCCCTGTTCCGCCGCGTGCCCGAGCACTACACCGAATTGCCCGCCGACGATCTCGACTCCGCCGACGAGGCCGCCGCCCGGAAGGCCGGCGAGACCGTGATCCGGCTCCCCGCCTACGACGAGGTCAAGGACGACAAGGAGGCCTATGCCCGCGCCTCGCGCGTGCTGCACCGGGAGGCCAATCCCGGCAATGCGCGCCCGCTCGTCCAGCGCCACGGCGACCGGGACCTGTGGCTGAACCCGCCGCCGATCCCGCTGACCAGCGAGGAAATGGACGCAGTCTACGACCTGCCCTATGCCCGCGCGCCCCATCCGTCCTACGGCGACGCCAAGATCCCCGCCTGGGACATGATCAAGTTCTCGGTGACGATCATGCGCGGCTGCTTCGGCGGCTGTACCTTCTGCTCGATCACCGAGCACGAGGGCCGGGTCATCCAGAACCGCTCGGAGGGCTCGATCCTGCGCGAGATCGAGCGGATCCGCGACAAGACGCCGGGCTTCACCGGCGTGATCTCGGATGTCGGCGGGCCGACCGCGAACATGTACCGGATGGCCTGCAAGGACCCGAAGATCGAGGCGGCGTGCCGGCTGCCCTCCTGCGTCTTCCCGGACATCTGCCCGAACCTGAACACCTCGCACGACGACCTGATCCGGCTCTACCGCAAGGTCCGCGAGGTGAAAGGCGTCAAGAAGGTGATGGTCGCGTCCGGCGTCCGCTACGACCTCGCGGTCAGGAGCCCCGAATACGTCAAGGAGCTCGTCACCCATCACGTCGGCGGTCGGTTGAAGATCGCGCCCGAGCACACCGAGCGCGGCCCCCTCGACAAGATGATGAAGCCGGGTATCGGCACCTACGACCGCTTCAAGGAGATGTTCGACGCCGCCGCCAAGGAAGCGGGCAAGAAGTATTACCTGATCCCGTACTTCATCGCGGCGCATCCGGGCACGACCGACGAGGACATGATGCACCTCGCGCTCTGGCTCAAGAAGCACAACTACCGCGCCGATCAGGTCCAGACCTTCCTGCCGTCGCCGATGGCGACCGCCACGGCGATGTACCACACCGAGATCAATCCCTTGCGGGGCGTGCGGCGCGGTGCGAGCGAGCCGGTCGAGGCGATCAAGGGGATGCGGCAGCGGCGGCTGCACAAGGCGTTCCTGCGCTATCACGATCCCGAGAACTGGCCCCTTCTGCGCGAGGCGCTGCGGGAGATGGGCCGCGCCGATCTCATCGGGCCGCGGCCGGACCAGCTCGTGCCGTTCTCGCAGCCGCCGGGAACGGGCCTGGGTGCGGGCAAGGGCCGGGGCCCGCAGCGGCCCGTGCGCCCGGTGGGCGGCGGGCAGCGCTTCACCACGAAGGGCGTGCCACTGCGGAAGTGACGGTCTCGCGCGACTGGTCGGCGGATGCCTCTATGGCCGTTTCCGCCCCGGACCGGTCATCGAAGGCGCCGCCTCGATGGCCGCTGTGGAGCAGGTGGTTCGCAGAGACCCTACGCGGAACAGCCGCCCGTCCCGGCCCCGGAACGGGCGTGACGCACCCCTACGCCATCACGTCGGCTTCCGGGGGCCGCAGCCCGTCGAGGTCCGGCAGCAGGACCACGCTCTCCTGCTCGTTCGGATCGGTGCGGGCGATCACCGCCGTGCAGGTCTCGGTTCGGCTGGCATTGTAGGGCAGGTGCGGCATCCCGGCCGGGATGTAGACGAAGTCGCCGGCCCGGCTCCACAGGTGGTGCTCCAGCTGCGCGCCGTACCACATGCCGGCGACGCCGGAGAGCACGTGGAGCGCCGTCTCGTGCGCCTCGTGCAGATGCGCCCTGGCGCGGGCCCCCGGCGGCAGGGTGACGAGCTGCATGTGCAGCCCCTTCGACCCGACCGACTCGGCCGAGACCGCCGGCGCGTAGGTGAGCGCCTGCTTGCCGACGTAATCGGGGCCCGGGCGCACGACCCGGCAGGTGGAATCAGGTGACGAGAGGTCCATGGCGCGTCCTCCGCGGGGATGGAGGCGAGTTTAGGCGAAGCCGCCGCCTTCAGAAATCCGCCACCTTCCCCCAGGCGGAGTCCATGAACCGGTCCGGATGGTAGGGACGCGGATCGACGATCGGGGCGTCGCCGGAGGCGAGGTCGGCGACGAGGTGGCCGGCGCCGGGGCCGATGCCGAAGCCGTGGCCGGAAAAGCCCGCCGCCAGGATCAGGCCCGGTACGCCCGCGACCTCGCCGATCGCCGGGACGCCGTCGGGGGTCGAGTCGATGTAGCCGGCCCAGGAGGCGGTGATCGCGGTGCCGCGCAGGGCCGGCAGCAGCGCGAGCGCCCGGCGATGCGTCTCCGCCACCAGGCGGGAATCGGGCCGGGGATCGAGGATGCGCATGCGCTCCATCGGCGTCGGCGCGTCGAGGCGCCAGCGCTTGGCGGTCTCATGGCCGCTGCGCCAGCCCTCGGTGCCGCCGGGGCGCAAGGCGCGCCAGCGCTTGGCGAACATCGGCATGAATTCCCGCGCGAACAGGATCTGCTGCGGCGTCGGATCGACGCTGGCACGGCCGCTGATCGCCAGCGTGTGGCCGCCGCTCTCGCCGCGGCGGGTCACGGAGATCTCGGCGGTGTGGAGCGCGTCCGGCAGGCCCTCGACATGCGGACCGACCGCCAGGATCGACGAGCGCACCGCCGATTGCGGGAAGCGGATGCCGAGCTGGCGGCAGAACGAGGAGGCCCAGGCGCCGCCGGCCATCACCACGATGCGGGTGCGGATCGTGCCCTTCTCGGTCACCACGCCGCTCACCCGGCCGCCCTCGCGTTCGAGGCCGCGGGCGGCGCAGAACTGGTGCACGCTGCCGCCCGCCTTCATCACGCCGAGCGCCGCGACCGGCACCGCCCGGGAGGTGTCGGCGATGCCGTCCGTGGCTGAGAACACCCCGCCCTTCCAGCGGCGCCCGGTGGCGCTCGCCCGGGCGCGGGCCTCGGCCTCGCTGAGCATGTGGGTGACGACGCCCTCACCCGCCGCGAAGTCGCGCCACTTCGCCCAGCGGGCGATCTCGGCCTCGTCGTTGCTGAGATAGAGCAGGCCGCAGCGGCGAAAGCCCGGATCCTCGCCGATCTCGGTCTTGAGGCGGTCCCACAGGTCGAGGCTCTTCGTCGCCATCGGCAATTCGCGGGCGTCGCGGTTCTGCTGCCGGCACCAGCCCCAGTTGCGGCTCGACTGCTCGGCCCCGATGCGGCCCTTCTCGACGAGGGCCACGCTGACGCCCCGGCGCGCGAGGTAATAGGCCGTGAAAGTGCCGACCACGCCGCCGCCGATCACCACGACCTCGGCCTCGGCCGGCAGGTCAGGCGTGGTGTCGATGTGGAGGAGAGGTGCTGGCATCGTGAGCTCCCGTTGATCGGGAGACACTAGCAGGGGCGCCGGCACGCGGACGCCGGAGAGCCCGGCCTTCGCGGCAGATTCTGCTGGGTGCCCGGCGGCGCCCCGGCATCATCAAATGGCGCGGGGGCTTGCCTGCGGGGCCGCCCACGCGGTCTAAGCGTCGCCGTGAGGGCCGTCCGCGCCCGCCTGACGGGCCCACGATGCAAGCTTCCCCCGTTTCCGACGCTCTCCGCCGCCAGCGCTCGGTCGGGCACGTCGCGCTGAGCGTTGCCCGGATGCCGGGCGGCGCCACCCGGATCACCGATCTGTCCGAATCCGGCCCCTTGCGCCTGCGCCTGCCGCGGCCGGAGCCGGGTCCGATGGAGGCGGTGCTGCTCAACAGCGCCGGCGGCATCGCCTGTGGCGACCGCTTCACCGTCGAGGCACGGCTGGAGGCCGGCGCCGACCTCGTCCTCACCACCACGGCGGCGGAGAAGATCTATCGGTCGGACGGGCCGGTGACGCGGCTCGACGTGGCGCTGACCCTGGAGCCCGACTCCGCCCTGGCCTGGCTGCCGCAGGAGACGATCCTGTTCGACGGTGCGCGACTCGCCCGCGGCTTCTCGGCCGAGATGGCGGCGGATGCGCGGCTCACCCTGTTCGAGGCCCTGGTCTTCGGCCGCGCCGCCAAGGGCGAGGTGATGCGGGACGGCCGGCTCACCGATTCCTGGCGCCTGCACCGCGCCGGGCGGCTCGCTTACGCCGACACCTTCCGGCTCGACGGAACCATCGCGGCCACGCTCGCCCGCCAGGCGGTGGCCGGCGGCGCCCGCGCGATGGCCACGCTTCTCCACCTCGCGCCCGACGCCGAGAGCCGCCTCGACCAGGCCCGCGACCTGATTCAGGCCGCGGGCTGCGACGCCCTCTCGGTCGAGGCCGGGGCCAGCGCCTGGAACGGCATGCTGGTCTTGCGCCTGCTCGGGGCGGAGATCGGGCCGTTGCGCCTCGCCGCCGCGCGGATCCTCGAGGGGTTTCGCGGCCGCCCCCTGCCGCGGGTGTGGCAGACGTGAGCGCGCGGCTCGGTTCTTGCGTGCCAGAACCTTGCCTCACGGCCGAGCCTCGGTGAAGGATGGGGGCGAGCGTGACCCAGAGGATTCTCCCGTGCTGCTGACACCCCGCGAGAAGGACAAGCTCCTCGTCGCCATGGCGGCGATGGTGGCCCGCAACCGCCTGTCCCGGGGCGTGAAGCTCAACCACCCGGAGGCGGTGGCGCTGATCACCGATGTCGTGGTCGAGGGCGCCCGCGACGGCCGCACCGTGGCCGAACTGATGCGCCTCGGCGCCCAGGTCCTCACCGCCGATCAGGTGATGGAGGGGGTGCCGGAGATGATCCACGACATCCAGGTCGAGGCGACCTTCCCGGACGGCACCAAGCTCGTCACCGTCCACCACCCGATCCGCGGCACCCCCGCCACCGACGTGCCGGGTGCCGTGACGACCCCGGACGGCGAGATCGTGTTCAACGAAGGGGCGCCCCGCACGGTGATTGAGGTCGCCAATACCGGCGACCGGCCGATCCAGGTCGGCTCGCACTACCATTTCTTCGAGGTCAACCCGGCGCTCCGCTTCGACCGCGCCAAGGCCCGCGGCCATCGCCTCGACATCGCGCCGGGCACGGCGGTGCGCTTCGAGCCGGGCTCGACCCGCGAGGTGGTGCTGATCCCGATGGGCGGCGGACGGGCGGTGTACGGGTTCCGGGGTGACGTGATGGGGGCGCTGTGAGCCTCTCCGACACGGTCCTGCGCGATCACGTGGCGCTCGTCACGCGGGCGGCCGATTTCGCGGCCCGCCGCCACGCGGATCAGCGCCGCAAGGGCGCCGCGCGGGAACCTTACGTGAACCACCTCGCGGAGGTCGCCGCGCTCCTCGCCGACACCCTGGAGGAGCCGAATGCCTGGCTGGTCGCGGCCGGCTGGCTCCACGACACGGTCGAGGATACCGGCACGACCCACGCCGAACTCGCAGGCCTCTTCGGCCCAGTCGTCGCCGACCTCGTGGCCGAGGTCACCGACGACAAGTCGCTGCCAAAGGCGGAGCGCAAGCGTCTGCAGGTCGAGCGTGCGTCGCACAAGTCGCCGGGTTCCAAGGCGATCAAGATCGCCGACAAGATCAGCAATCTGCGTTCCCTGGTGGCAAGCCCGCCCGACGATTGGGACCGGGCCCGGGTCCTCGACTACGTCGACTGGGCCGAGAGCGTCGTGGCTGGGTGCCGCGGCACCAATGCGGCCCTCGAATCCATCTTCGATCAATCCGCCGTCGCGGCGCGGAGAGCGGTCTGATGTCCAACACCCCCAAGCCCGTCAGCCTCCCCCGCGCTGCCTGTGCGGCGATGTTCGGGCCGACCAAGGGCGACCGCATCCGCCTCGCCGACACGTCCCTCGTCATCGAGGTCGAGCACGACCACACCCGCTACGGCGAGGAGGTGCTGATCGCCATGGGCGGCGGGCGGGCTCCGGGATGATGTGATGGGCAGTCCCTGACCCATTTCGTGCTGGCGATCGGCGCTTCGCCCGACCATTGTCCTCGAGACCGGCTCATCTGAACGCGCGGCCCATCAAGCGGGAGGCATCATGCGGCACTTCGCACTCACGCTCACGCCGGAGGGGCAGGTCACCCTCCCGGCTGAAGCCCGCGACGCGCTCGGCATCGCACCGGGTGAACGGTTGTCGCTCGTCGTGGACGATGAGGGGCGCGCAACCCTGCAGAAGCCTGACGCCCTGCACCACCTGCGCAGCATCGCGCGCCGTGCCCGAGCCAAGGTCCGGCCTCCCGCATCCAGCGACGACCCGATCGGCGATTATCTCCTGGCCGAGGACGAGCGCACGAAGTCGGGCCGATGATCGGGATCGATACGAACGTCCTTCTCCGCTACGCGCTCGACGACGATGCCGCACAATCGCCGCGAGCCGCTGCCCTGCTGGAGAGCGATGACCGTCTGGCCGAGCCCGCCTTCGTCAACGTGATTGTCCTGATTGAATTCGTCTGGACGGTCCTGCGTCAGGATGGCTTCGGGAAAGCTGACGCCATTGCCATGCTCGATACGCTGCTGGCCTCCCGCTCCGTCGTTCTCGCCGACAAGTCTGCCGTCGCCGCGGCGGTTGAAGCGTGGCGCAGCGGTAAGGCGGGCTTCCAGGATTACCTGATCGGCCACCTCAACCGGGAGCGTGGCCTGCCCACGACCTTCACCTTCGACACCATCGCGGCGAAGCACCCGACCTTCTCGCCCATGCCCGCCTGATCCGGACCACCCCGCCCATGTCCAACACCCCCAAACCCGCCAGCCTCCCCCGCGCTGCCTACGCGGCGATGTTCGGGCCGACCAAGGGCGACCGCATCCGCCTCGCCGACACGTCCCTCGTCATCGAGGTCGAGCACGACCACACCCGCTACGGCGAGGAGGTGAAGTTCGGCGGCGGCAAGGTGATCCGCGACGGGATGGGGCAGCGCCAGGCCAGCAATGCCGGCGGTGCCGTCGACACCGTCATCACCAACGCGGTGGTGCTCGATCACTGGGGCATCGTGAAATGCGATGTCGGCCTGAAAGGCGGGCGCATCGCGGCGCTCGGCAAGGCCGGCAACCCGGATATCCAGGACGGCGTCACCATCGTGGTCGGGCCGGGCACGGAGGTGATCGCGGGCGAAGGAAAAATCCTCACCGCGGGCGGGTTCGACAGCCACATCCACTTCATCTGCCCGCAGCAGATCGACGAGGCGCTGAATTCCGGCGTCACCACCATGCTCGGCGGCGGGACGGGCCCGGCCCACGGCACCTTCGCCACCACCTGCACCCCCGGCCCCTGGCACATCGCCCGGATGATCGAGGCGGCGGACGCCTTCCCGATGAACCTCGCCTTCGCCGGCAAGGGCAACGCCTCGAAGCCCGACAGCCTGGAGGAGATGATCCGGGCCGGCGCCTGCGCGCTCAAGCTGCACGAGGATTGGGGTACCACGCCGGCAGCGATCGATTGCTGCCTGTCGGTGGCAGACGCCCACGACATCCAGGTGATGATCCACACCGACACGCTCAACGAGTCGGGCTTCGTCGAGGACACGATCGCGGCGTTCAAGGGCCGCACCATCCACGCCTTCCACACGGAAGGAGCCGGCGGCGGCCACGCGCCGGACATCATCAAGGTGGCGGGGCTGCCGAACGTGCTCCCCTCCTCCACCAACCCGACGCGGCCCTTCACCCGCAACACCATCGACGAGCATCTCGACATGCTGATGGTGTGCCACCACCTCGACCCGTCGATTCCGGAAGACCTCGCCTTCGCCGAGAGCCGGATCCGCAAGGAGACGATCGCCGCCGAGGACATCCTGCACGACATCGGCGCGCTCTCGATGATGTCGTCGGA
The DNA here is from genome assembly GCA_023386115.1 of Pseudomonadota bacterium. GTDB lineage: Bacteria > Pseudomonadota > Alphaproteobacteria > Rhizobiales > Beijerinckiaceae > Methylobacterium. The sequence continues at coordinate 6,877 of JAEWKL010000475.1, read as the reverse complement.
CAGCCAGGCGATGGGCCGGGTCGGCGAGGTCATCATCCGCACCTGGCAGACCGCCGACAAGATGAAGCGCCAGCGCGGGGCGCTCCCGGGCGATTCCTCCGGCAACGACAACGCCCGGGCCAAGCGTTACGTGGCCAAGTACACGATCAACCCGGCCATCGCCCACGGGATCTCGCGCCATATCGGCTCGGTGGAAGTGGGCAAGCTCGCCGACCTGGTGCTGTGGTCGCCAGCCTTCTTCGGGGTGAAGCCCGATCTGATCATCAAGGGCGGCGCCATCGCGGCGGCCCCGATGGGCGACCCCAACGCCTCGATCCCGACACCGCAGCCGGTGCATTACCGCCCGATGTTCGGCGCCTTCGGGCGGGTGCCAGCGAAGACCGCCCTCACCTTCGTGTCGAAGGCCGCGATCGAGGCGGGCCTGCGCGAGCAGCTCGGCGTCATGAAGGAACTGGTCGCGGTCGAGAACGTGCGCGGCGGCATCTCGAAGAAAAGCATGATCCACAACGACGCCACCCCGGTCATCGAGGTCGATCCCGAGACCTACGACGTGCGCGCCGACGGCGAATTGCTGGTCTGCGAGCCCGCCGAGGTGCTGCCGATGGCGCAGCGCTACTTCCTGTTCTGAGCTATCCTGCGAAGGCAGGAGCGGTCGTCATGCCCAAGCTCGCCGAACGGGCGCCAGATTCCGGCGCCGCCTACGACACGGACTTCCATCGCTGGACGCGCGAGCAGGCGGATGCGCTCGCCTCCCACGACCATCTGCGTCTCGATGTCGTCAACCTGCTCGATGAGGTGGAAAGTGTGGGCCGGAGCCAGCGCACGACGCTCGAATCCCATCTGTGCGTGCTTCTGGTCCACCTGCTGAAGTTCCGGATGCAGCCGCAGCGGGCGACGCCGAGCTGGCGTCACACCCTGAAAGCGCAGCGCGCGGCGATCACGCGCCTGATCGCCCGCAACCCGAGCCTGCATGCCTATCCGGCGGCGATTCTCGAAGAGACCTATCGGGACGCGGTGCGGGATGCCGCCGGGGAGACCCGGATCGATCCGCGCCTCTTCCCGTTGGCCCTGCCCTTCACGCTCGACCAGATCCTCGATCCGGAGTTCGAGCCGTGAGCGTGTCCGATCGGCGCGACCTGTTCTCGACCGACCTGAGCGCCTGGGCCGAGGAGCAGGCGCACCTCCTCGCGGCGGGCGAGGTCGAGACGATCGACCATGCCCACATCGCCGAGATCGTCCGCGATCTCGGTCAGCGGGAGCGGCGGGAGATCCGCGACCGGCTCGGCGTGATCCTGACCGGCCTCCTGCGTTGGGCCGCCGAGGTCGACCTGCGCTGCGACGGCTGGGCGATCACGATCGACCGGCAGCGCCGACTGGTCGCCTCCCGCCTCGATGACAGCCCGAGCCTGCGGCCGGAACTTCCCTGGCTCGTGGCGGAGGTCTATCCGGAGGCCAAGGCCCGCGCCGTACTGGAGAGTGCCCTGTTCGACGACAGCTTTTCGGAGTCCTGCCCGTTCACGGATGAGGAGATCCTGACGCTCGGCTTCCTGCCGGATCCCCACGGCGACGACGCGGTCCGCGGAGCCAGCTGGTGGCAGCGGGAGGTAACGCGATGATCCGCGCCACCCGCGTCATCCGCCGCGACGCCCTCGGCTCCGGCGAGATCGTCGACCGCATCGTGCTCGATTCCGGCGACCGGCACCGCCGCCGCATGGCGATGCGGGGCGTCGGCGGCCTCGCCTTCCTGCTCGACCTGCCCGAGCCGGCGGTGCTCGACGACGGCGACGCGCTCCGGCTCGAGGACGGTCGCCTGGTCTGGGTCGAGGCCGCGCCCGAGCGGCTGCTCGAGATCCGGGCATCGAGCGACCACGCCCTCAAGCGGCTGATCTGGCACATCGGCAACCGGCACATCCCGGCCGAGATCGGCACCGACGCGCTCTGGATCGCCCACGACCACGTGCTCGCGGCGATGGTCGAGGGCCTGGGCGGCACCGCGACCCCGGTGGAGCGGCCGTTCCGGCCCGAGGGCGGGGCCTATGCGGGCGGGCACGCGCAGGGTCACGACCATTCCCACGGGCATCACCACCATCACGGCCACGGGCACGGGCACGACCATTCCCATGGCTGAGCGGATCCCGGACGCCCTGGTGCTGCTCGCCTGGCTGTCTCCCGGCTACCCGGTGGGAGCCTATGCCTATTCGCACGGGCTCGAATGGGCCGTCGAGGCCGGCGACGTGCGCGACGAGGCATCCTTGCGGGACTGGCTCGCCGACGTGCTGGAGCACGGCGCCGGCCGCAGCGACGCCATCCTGGCCGCCCACGCCCATGCGGCGGCCGCTTCGGGCGACGCCGCGGCGCTCGTCGCCGTGAACGACCTCGCCCTGGCGCTCAGTCCCTCGCGGGAGCTGCACCTCGAGACCAGCCAGCAGGGCCGGTCCTTCCTCGACGCGACCCGCGCCGCCTGGGACGTCGCCCGCCTCGCGGACCTCGCCCCCCATCTCGACGGGCCGGTAGCCTATCCGGTCGCGGTCGGCGCGGCGGCGGGCGCCCACGGGCTCGATCGCGGCACGGTGCTAGCGGCCTATCTGGCGGCCTTCCTGCAGAACCTCGTCTCGGCGTCGCTGCGCCTCGCCCCCGTCGGCCAGACTGCCGGCACGCGGGTCGTGGCGGCGCTGATGCCCCAGGCCGCCGCCCTGGCGCATGCCGTGCAGGACGTGCCCCTCGACGAGGCCGGGACCGCCACCGTGCGGCTCGACCTCGGCTCGTTCCGACACGAGACGCAGTATACGCGGATCTTCCGGTCGTAAGTGTCTCAGGGGCGGGTGTGCTTGATTGAAGAACGTTGTCCCACCCACGACCTCATCCTGAGGTGCCCACGCAGTGGGCCTCGAAGGAGGCCTCCAGGGATCGCGAGACAACCTGGAGGTCTCCTTCGAGGTCAGTCGATCTGTGATCGACTGACACCTCAGGATGAGGTGGTGAAGTGGGGGAGCGGAGCAAGCTGCAACGCCGTTCCGGCCATCCGAGCGGACCGAGCTGGTGGCGTCCCTCACGCCCGCCGCTGCCCGGTCTCCCGTGCCGTGAACCCCTCCAGGATCTTGTCCAGCGTCAGCGGGTAATCCCGGATCCGGATCCCGATCGCATTGTAGACCGCATTCGCCACGGCGGCCCCCGCGCCGCAGATGCCGAGCTCGCCCAGACCCTTGCTCTTCAGCGGATTCGCCTTGTCGTCCAGCTCAGGGAGAAAGACCGCGTCGATCTCCGGCAGGTCGGCATGGACCGGGACGTGGTACTCGGCGAGGTCGTGGTTGACGAAGGTGCCGTAGCGCGGATCGACCGCGATCGCCTCCATCAGCGCCGCGCCGACACCGAACACCATCCCGCCGATCGCCTGCGAGCGGGCGGTCTTCGGGTTGAGGATGCGTCCGCCGGTGAAGACGCCGAGCATCCGCCGCAGGCGGATCTCGCCAGTGTCGGCGTCGACGCCGACCTCGGCGAAATGCGCGCCGTAGGAATATTGCGAAAACTTCTTCTCGTTCTCGCCCGGCTTGATCTCGCCCTCGGCCTCCATCCCCTTACCGATCAGCTCGGTCAAGGTCGCCGAGCGGTTGCCCGAGGTGATCTGCCCGTCGGTGAAGACGGCGTTCTCGGGGTTCAGGTCGGCCTTTGCCAGGAGCTGCCCGCGCAGGGCCTCGCAGGCCATGTAGAGCGCCGAGCCCGAGGAGGCCGCGCCGAACGAGCCGCCGGAACCGGACGACATCGGATCGGCGGTGTCGCCGAGGATCATCCGCACCTGCGCGACCGGCACGCCGAGCATCTCGGCGGCGATCTGGCTCAGGATCGTGTAGGTGCCGGTACCGATATCGGTCATTGCCATCCGGGCCGTCAGCGTCCCGTCGGGGTCGAGGCGCACCCGTGCCCTGGCCGGCTGGAGCGGGTTGAGCCGCGCGGCCGCCGAGACGCCGTGCCCGACCATCCATTGCCCGTCCCGGACCGAACCGGGCTTCGGGTTGCGCTTGTCCCAGCCGAAGCGGCGCGCGCCCTCGCGCAGGCAGGGCACGAGCTGGCGGGTCGAGAACGGGACGTGCTTCTCGGGGTCCTGCGTCGGCTCGTTGCGGATGCGCAGCTCGATCGGATCGAGGTTCAGCGCTTCCGCCAGCTCGTCCATGGCGCATTCGAAGGCCAGCATGCCGACCGCCTCGCCGGGCGCGCGCATCGAGGAGGCCATCGGCAGGTTCAGCGACGCCAGCCGGTGCGCCGTCAGGCGGTTCGGGGCCGCGTAGAGCGAGCGGGTGACGTTCGCCGAGGTCTCGAAGAAGCTGTCGCCCGGCGTCGTGTCGGACCAGGATTCGTGCGCGATGGCGGTCAGCTTGCCGTCCCGGTCGGCACCGAGGCGGATCCGCTGCACCGTGTCCGAGCGCCGCGTCGTGACGTGGAAGACCTGCTGGCGGGTGAGCGCGATCTTCACCGGCCGGCCGTTCAGATTCTTCGAGGCGAGCGCCGCCAGGATCGCGTCGGCCTGCGGCTGGAGCTTAGCCCCGAAGCCGCCGCCGATGAAGCGGCTGATCAGCCGCACGTTGTCCTTCGGCAGCCGGAAGACCGAGGCGAGGGCGTCCTGGCCGCGATTCGGCATCTGGTTGGCGGTGATCAGCGTGACGTGATCGCCCTCCCAGGCCGCGATCGTGGCGTGCGGCTCCATCATCGCGTGGCTCTGCACCGGGGTGGTGTAGCGCGCATCGATCGTGACGGGTGCTGCCGCGAAGCCGGCCTCGAAGTCGCCGAGGGACGAATCCGGGGGCGTGCGCGCCTTCTCGGGCTTTCGTGCCTGACCGAGCGCGCCGGCGAGGACGTAAGCCCCCTTCTCCTGGTCGTACGTCACGCGCAATGCCGCCGCGGCGGCGCGGGCTTCCTCGAAGCTCTCGGCCACCACGAGCGCGACCGGCTGGCCCCAATGCCGGATCTCGGTATCGGCGAGGAGCGGGCCGACCTGCTCCTTCTTCTCGCCCTGGGGAGGCACGTTGCGGTGGGTCAGCACGTGCACCACGCCGGGCATCCGCTCGGCGGTCGCGGTGTCGATGTCGCGGATGCGGCCCTTGGCGATCGTGGCGGTGACGACGAAGCCGTAGCCGGGATTGTTCATCTCCCGGCTCTCGTAGGCGTAAGTGGCGTGGCCCGTGACCTTGAGGGGACCGTCGACGCGGTCGATCGGCCGCCCCACCGGGCCGTTCGCTTGCGTGTCGAGGGGCGTGACGCCGACCGGCTGGCTCATGTCCATGGCTGTTCTCCGAATCCGGCGATCAGGCGCGCATCGCCTCGGCGACAGCGGCCGCGAGGGTGCGCTTGGCGAGCGGGATCTTGAAGTCGTTGGCGCCGTAGCCGCGGGCGCCGCTCAGCGCCGCCTCCCCGGCGGCGCCGACGCCCTCGTGCACCAAAGCGGTTTCCGCCTCCGCCACCCGCCAGGGCTTGTGGGCGAGGCCGCCGAAGGCGAGGCGGGCCGAGCGCACCTGGCTGCCCTCCGCCTCGATCACCGCCGCCACCGAGACGAGGGCGAAGGCATAGGACGCGCGGTCGCGCACCTTGCGGTAGACGTGGCGGCCCTTCACCGGCGCCGGCAGGGTCACGGCGGTGATGATCTCGCCGGGCCTGAGATTCGTCTCGATCTGCGGCGTGTCGCCGGGCAGGCGGTGCAGCTCGGCGATCGGGATGGTCCGCTCCGCGCCCTCCGGCGTCACGGTCTCGACCGTGGCATCGAGCGCCCGCATGGCGACCGCCATGTCGGAGGGGTGGGTGGCGATGCAGTGCTCGGAGGTGCCGACCACCGCCAGGATGCGGTTGAACCCCTCGATCGCCGAGCAGCCGGAGCCGGGCTGGCGTTTGTTGCACGGCATCGCCGTGTCGTAGAAGTACGGGCAGCGGGTCCGTTGCAGCAGGTTGCCGGCGGTGGTCGCCTTGTTGCGCAGCTGGCCCGAGGCGCCGGCGAGCAGGGCGCGGGAGAGCACGCCGTAATCGCGCCGCACCCGCTCGTCGGCGGCGAGATCCGAGTTGCGGACCATCGCACCGATGCGCAGACCCCCGTCCTGCGTCGGCTCGATCCTGTCGAGGGGCAGGCGGTTGACGTCGACGAGGTGAGCCGGCGTCTCGATCTGCAGCTTCATCAGGTCGAGGAGGTTGGTGCCCCCGGCGATGAAACGGGCGTTGGGCTGGCCGGCCACGGCCTTGGCGGCCTCCGCGACGGTGGCGGGGCGCTCGTAGGTGAAAGCCTTCATGATCGCCCCCTCAGAGCCGCGTCGCCGCGCCGCCTGCCTCGCGGATTGCGGCGACGATGTTCGGGTAGGCGGCGCAGCGGCAGATGTTGCCGCTCATCCGCTCGCGGATCTCCGCGTCGGTCAGGGCGACCGTGGCGGTCAGGTCCTGCGTGACGGTGCTGGGCCAGCCGGCCTTGGCCTCGTTCAGCATCCCGACGGCCGAGCAGATCTGGCCCGGCGTGCAATAGCCGCACTGGAAGCCGTCATGCTTGACGAAGGCGGCCTGGAGCGGGTGCAGGTGGTCGCCCTCGGCCAACCCCTCGATGGTCCGGATCTCGTCGCCGTCGTGCATCACCGCCAGCGTCAGGCAGGAATTGATCCGCCTTCCGTTGACCAGCACCGTGCAGGCGCCGCACTGGCCGTGGTCGCAGCCTTTCTTCGAGCCGGTCAGCCCGATGCGCTCGCGCAAGGCGTCGAGGAGCGTGGTGCGTGGATCGACCTCGAGGAGCCGGGCCTGACCGTTGACCTGAAGCGTCACGGGCATGCGGGGCGTCGCCGGTTCGGCGGCGGGCGCCTGCGGGGCGGGTCCTTGCGCCGGCGGGGTCGCGGCCCGGAGCGGTCCCGCGAAGCCC
>JAEWKL010000431.1 GCA_023386115.1 Pseudomonadota bacterium | reverse complement strand
ACCCTCCCCCGCAGAGGGGGGAGGGATTAACCGTTGCGTCCGCGACAAAACATCCGAACCGAACCGTCATGTCCCGTCCCTCCCGTGCAGGCGCACCCAGGTGAGACGGGTGGGCGAGTAGCCGGTCGCGGCGTGCAGGTCGTCGAAGGCGTGGGTGGCGGCGATCGCCCCGCGGGCGGCCTCCGCCTCCGGGTCGTCGGGCCGGTAGACGAACTCCCGGCCGTTGCGGCGCCAGCGCACCGGCTCGCCGGAGCGGGGCGCGGTCAGCATCGCGATGGTCGGAAAGGCCGGGCCCCCGTGGGCATGGAGCCGGTGCGCCGCGGCGTCGTCGTCGAAGATGAGCCGGGTCAGGCCGCGCTCACGCGCCTCCAGCACCCGCCGGGCCTGGCTGATATGGTCGTCGAAGAAGCCGACCGCCCTTTCCGCCTCGAGCCGCGGCAGGCGCGCCGCCGACCAGTCGCCGGCGTGGTAATGGGCGCGGGCATCGCGGTAGCGCAGGCCTGAGAGGTCGGGGTCGAAGCAGAAGATCTCGGCCTGGGGGCAAGCCTGGCGCATCACCCAGGTGGTGAGCCCGCGGAACACCCCCGATTCGACGATCACCTCAGGGTTGAGCGCCCGCATCAGCACGTAGAGCTGCAGCGCCCCGTTGAAGCCGTTGCCGCCGCGCTTCTGTGCCACGGGCGCCGCGGCGATCAGGTCCCAGAAGGTCGCGACCGCCGGAGCGGCGCCGCCCGGCAGGCTCAGGCCGGATTCCGCGAGGTCGTGGTCGAGGCGCGCGGCGGCGGCCGCGATCAGCGCGTCGGTCTCAGGTCCCGAGAGCGGACGGTGGGTCCAGTCGGACACCGCCGGGACGAGGTCGTAGCCGAGGCGGTCGAACAGGCGGCCGAGGAAGCGGCGGCGCAGCCGCTCGACGAAGGGGTGGGGACGGAGGGCGGCGCCGTGGGACATCGGAAGTCTCGTAGAAACAGTTCAGGCGGCTTGCCGGAGCACCGGCCCGGCGACCCGGACGCGATGCCCGGGCTCGATCTCGGTCATCATGCCGGCCGCGCCACCGGTGAGGCGGTAGGGCTCGGGCCAGCTCGCCGGGTCGGAGAAGCGGTCGCTCATCAGGAGCTTGAGATCGAGGGGGTGGTCGAGGTCGGGTTCGGGCACCGCGGCGAGCAGCGCCCTCGTGTAGGGATGGGCCGGGTTCTTGAACAAGGCGGCCTTCGGCGCCTCCTCGACGATATAGCCCCGGCACATCACCGCGATCGTGTCGGCGATGTAGTCGACCACGGCGAGATTGTGGGAGACGAACAGGTAGGAGACGCCGAGGCTCGCCTGGAGGTCCTTCAGGAGATTGAGCACCTGTGCCTGGACCGAGACGTCGAGGGCCGAGACCGGCTCGTCGCAGAGCAGCACCCGGGGCTTCAAGGCCAGGGCCCGGGCGATGCCGAGGCGCTGGCGCTGGCCGCCCGAGAAGGCGTGCGGGTAGCGCCGCAGGGACGATTGGTCGAGCCCGACCATGTCGAGGAGGTCCTTCGCCCGCTCGTAGCGCTCGTCGGAGGTCCCGACGCCGTGGATGCGCAGGGGCTCGGTCAGGAGCTCGTAGACCGTCATGCGCGGGTTGAGCGACGAGAACGGGTCCTGGAACACGAACTGCACCGCGCGGCGAAAATCCTTCAGCTCCCGGTCCTTGAGGGCGAAGACGTCGCGGGGGCCCCGGCCCGAGCCGTCGTCGAAGGTGACGGTTCCGGAATCGGGCCGCAGGGCCCGCATCACCACCTTCGACAGGGTGGTCTTGCCGCAGCCCGATTCGCCGACGAGGCCCAGCGTGCGACCCGGATACAGCTTGAGCGACACGCCGTTGACGGCGTTGATGGTGCGGGTCTTCCCCTTGAACCAGCCCGAGCGCAGGGTGAAGGACTTGCGCACCTCCTCGATGGCGAGCAGCGGCCCGGCCGGATCGGGCCGGTGCGGCTCCCCCGCCTTGCGGGCGAGCACCGCGCTCTTCACCTCGCGGATCGGGGTCAGGCGCTCGCCGGGCACCATGTGGAAGCGCGGCACGGCCCGCATCAGGGCCTTGAGGTAGGGGTGGCCGGGACGGCGGAAGATGTCGTCGCGCGAGCCCGCCTCCATCACCCGGCCGCGATACATCACCACGACGTCGTCGGCCATGTTCGCGACGACGCCGAGATCGTGGGTGATGAGCAGCATCGCCATGCCGGTCTCTGCCTGGAGGTCGCGCATCAGCTCCAGGATCTGCGCCTGGGTGGTGACGTCCAACGCCGTCGTCGGCTCGTCGGCGATGAGGAGGGCGGGCCGCGTGATGAGCGCCATCGCGATCATCGCGCGCTGGCGCAGGCCCCCCGACAATTCGAACGGGTAGGTGACGAGCGCCCGCTTCGGGTCCGGGAAGCCGACGCGCTCGAAGACCTCGATCGCCCGGGCCTTGGCCTGGTCGGCCGAGACGTCGGCGTGCAGGCGCAGGGCCTCGGTGACCTGGTCGCCGACCGTGTGGAGCGGCGACAGCGAGGTCATCGGCTCCTGAAAGATCATCGCGATCCGCCCACCGCGGAGAGCTTGCATGCGGGCGGAATCGGCCTTGAGGGCCGCGATGTCGAGGCCGCCCGGGGGTCCGGAGGGGTCGGCGAGGCGGATATGGCCACCCGTGATCCGCGCCACCTTGGGCAGGATCTGCAGGATGGCCTGGGCGGTGACCGACTTGCCCGAGCCGGATTCGCCGACGAGCGCCACGGTGCGGCCCGCCGGAACGTCGAGCGACAGGCCGTCGACCGCCCGGAACGAGCCGGAATCGGTCGTGAAATCGACCCTGAGGTCGCGGATCGACAGGAGCGGTGCCGTCATCCTGGTGCCGTGCGGTCCTCTCGGGGCGGGAGCATCCCCGGATCTTCACGGGAGATAGGGTCCATGTGTGACACGGGCGATGTCGCGGGCGCAAACAAAGCGGCGGCACACGATAGTCTCAACGCCCGGCTTTTTGCCGAGCGGGACGCGAGGAGGTCGAGAAGACGCTCGCAGAAGGCCCAGGTCGCCGCATCCTGCACGAGATGGTGGGTGAGGAGCCCGATGGGATCGCCCCTGGTCACCGCCCGGGCGGCCCGGGCGACGATGCCCGCCGGATCGGCGAGCCCGCCGCCGGACCGCCAGGCGATCGGATCGATCGCCGCATGGGCCTGGGCGAGGCCCGGCACCGGCGGCAGGGGATGGGCTGCCGAGACGCCGCGATAGCCGAGAGCCGGCAGGGTCGCGGGCAGGTCGGGGGCGATGCGGTTCCAGGGCGGCACCAGCACCGGCAGCAGGCGAGGGCCGAGGCGTGTTCTGGCGAGGGTCAAGGCCTCCGCGGCATCGGCCTGCACGACCGCGAGGGGGCGATGCGGGCCGAACTCCGCCTTCTTGGCCTCGGCGGGCGCGTGGTTGGTGTGAGCGAGGCCGTGGATGAGGAGGTCGATGCCCGGTTCCTCGGCGAGGCGCGCCGCCAGGGACGGCTCGGCGCGGGCCGGCACCGCCGCGAGGGCGACCGGCCAGCCGGTTCGGGCCGCCAGGGCGAGCAGGCGGTCGAGGGCAGGGGTGTGGGCGACCGCGTCGTCGTCGCGCCACCAGAAGGTGGTGGTGCGGCCTTCCTCCTCGGCGCGGGCGAGGGCGTCGATGAGAGGGATGAGATCGAGGGACTTGGGCTGGGAGGGGACGCGTCTCGTCTGGCGACAATGGCGGCTGACATCCCCCAGCATCTCCTCCACGATCGCCACGCTTCGCCGCGCCCCGTCCCGCGCGATGGCGTGATCGGCGCCCGGCGGCGGAGCGGCCAGGATCGCTGCCGCGAGGCGCTCCGCGGTCAAGTCGCTCTCCGGCAGCACCCGGGCGAGGCCGTGGGCGGCCAGGGTCTCGGCGCGCAGGCGCTGCTCGGTCTCGTGGCCGGCCTCGAACGGCACCAGCAGGGCCGGGCAGCCGCCGTGCAGGAGGTCCAGCACGGTGTTGTAACCAGCCTGGCTCACCGACAGGGCGGCGCGCGCGAGCAGCGCGCGGAAATCCGGGCGGGCCCGCTCGACGACCGCATTCGCGGGCGCCGCCGCGACCAAGGC
>JAEWKL010000414.1 GCA_023386115.1 Pseudomonadota bacterium | reverse complement strand
CGCCTCGATCGAGGAGGCGGTGTGGCTGGTGCGGGCCGGCCGGGCGCCGGCCCTCGTCACCAACCCGATCGCCAAGCACGTGCTCTACGAGGCGGGCTTCCGCCATCCCGGCCACACCGAGTACCTGGCGGCGCTCGCCGCCGCGCCAGGCGAAGCCCCGCCGACGCCCGTGATGCTGCTGTGGTCGGAGGACCTGGCGGTGGTGCCGGTGACGATCCACGTGGCGCTCCGCCGCGTGCCGGAGTTGCTGACGGCCGACCTCGTGGTCGAGACCGCCCGCATCGTCGACCGGGACATGCGGGCCCGCTTCGGCCTGCCCGCCCCGCGCCTGGTGCTCGCCGGGCTCAATCCGCATGCGGGCGAAGCCGGCACGATGGGCACCGAGGATCGCGACGTGCTGGCGCCCGCCGTCGAACGCCTGCGGGCGGAGGGCATCGCCATCACGGGGCCGCACCCGGCCGACACCCTGTTCCACGCCCGGGCGCGGGCCACCTACGACGTGGCGCTGGCGCCGACCCACGACCAGGCCTTGATCCCGATCAAGACGCTCGCCTTCGACGAGGGCGTGAACGTGACCCTCGGGCTGCCCTTCCTGCGCACCTCGCCCGACCACGGCACCGCCTTCGACATCGCCGGCAAGGGCCTCGCCAAGCCCGACAGCCTGATCGCGGCCCTGAAGCTCGCCGGCCGGCTGACCCGATCCCAAGAAGGAGCGTCGGCGTGAGTGCCCCGGACGGTCTGCCGCCGCTGCGGGAGGTGGTGCAGGCGCACGACCTGATGCCGCGCCGCTCGCTCGGCCAGAACTTCTTGTTCGACCTCAACCTCACCGGCCGGATCGCCCGGTCGTCGGGGCCGCTCGACGGCGTGACGGTGGTCGAGGTCGGCCCCGGCCCCGGCGGCCTGACCCGGGCGCTCCTGATGCACGGCGCGGCTCGCGTGATCGCGGTCGAACGCGATCCCCGCGCCCTGCCGGCGCTCGCCGAGATCGCCGCGCATTACCCCGGCCGCCTGGAGGTGGTGGAGGCCGACGCCCTGGATTTCGACCCGCGGCCGCTGATCGGCGCCGGGCCGGCCCGCATCGTCGCGAACCTCCCCTACAATGTCGGCACGCAGCTCCTCACCGGCTGGCTCACGCCGGAGGCCTGGCCGCCCTGGTGGGATTCGCTGACCCTGATGTTCCAGCGCGAGGTGGCCGAGCGCATCGTCGCCGACGAGGGCGACCGGGCGAATTACGGCCGGCTCGGCGTGCTGTGCGGCTGGCGCACGACAAGCCAGATCCTGTTCGACGTGCCGCCCTCCGCCTTCGTGCCGCCGCCGAAGGTGACATCGAGCGTGGTGCGGCTGGTGCCGCGGCCCGAGCCCCTGCCCTGCCGGGTCCGGGCGCTCGAAACGGTGACCGGCGCCGCCTTCGGCCAGCGCCGCAAGATGCTGCGCCAGAGCCTCAAGGCCGCGACCCCGGACCCCGCCCGCCTGCTCGCCGCGGCCGGTGTTCCGGAGACCGCGCGGGCCGAGGAGGTGCCGGTCGAAGGATTCGTGGCGATGGCGCGGGTGCTCTGAGGACCGCTCGACGATGGTCCGTGCGGGGACGCCCCTCACGCATCGACGATCTCGAGGGACGTGGACCGGAAGGGGCGGAGGAGGTCGTCCGGAAGCCCCGCCTCCGTGACGAGCGTCGCGATCTCCCCCGGGGGCACGATGCGATAGGGCGAGACCGCCCCGAGCTTCTCGCGCGTCGCCAGGACGATCGTTTCCGCCGCCTGGCGGGCGATCAGGCGCTTGATCGCGGCTTCCTCGCTGTCGCCCGTCGTCGCGCCGAGTTCGGGGTGCAATCCCGTCACCCCCATGACGTAGGCGTCGACGCGGATCCGCGCGATGGCCTCCGCACTCGCGGCGCCGATGGCGACGATCGAGTGCTTGAACAGGCGCCCCCCGATCAGCTCCACCTCCGCCAGCGGATGCCGCGCCAGTTCCACCGCGATGCTCGGGCTGTGTGTGACGATGGTGACGCGCAGGTCGCGGGGCAGGTGGCGCGCCAGCTGGACGTTCGTGGTGCCGCCGTCGAGAAAGACGATCTGCCCCGGCCGGATCAGGCGGGCCGCGACGCGGCCGAGGGCGGCCTTGGCGGTCGAGCCGGCCTCTTCGCGGGACGCGAAGTCCGCGACCGCGGGCGATGCCGGCAGGGCTCCGCCGTGCACCCGCTGCAGCAGGCCTTCACCGGCAAGCTCGCGCAGGTCGCGCCGAATCGTGTCCTCGGAGACGCCGAGCTCCTGGCTGAACGTCTTGGCGACCAAGCGACCATCCCGGCGCAGCACCTGCTGGATCAGCGCCTTCCGCTCCGTGGTCAGCATATCCGGTCCCTCTGCACGAATTGTCTTGTCTGCACGAAATTCATTGACTCCGCACGAAAATGCGCGAAATTCGACCGCGAACCGGAGCGCAGCCAAGGCATCGGCCGCGCAGGGCTGGAGGTTCCTGGTGAGCATCGCCGATCGCAACCACGTCGAGGACGTCACAATCCTCTCCGACGACTGGTACACCCTCAAGAAGACGACGCTCTCGTTCCGCCGCGCCGACGGGCAGTGGCAGCGTCAGTCGCGGGAGACCTACGACCGAGGCAACGGGGCGACGATCCTCCTCTACGATCCTCGCCGCCGCACCGTGATCCTCACCCGCCAGTTCCGCTACCCTGCCTTCGTGAACGGCCACGACGACCTCCTGATCGAGGCGCCCGCCGGCCTGCTCGATCATGCCGAGCCCGAGGCGCGCATCCGTGCCGAGACCGAGGAGGAGACGGGTTTCCGGGTGCGGGAGGTCCGCCAGGTCTTCGACGCGTTCATGAGCCCGGGCTCGGTCACGGAACGCCTCCACTTCTTCGTCGGAGAGTACGAACCCGGCGACCGTGCCTCGGCCGGTGGCGGCAATGCGGCGGAGGGCGAGGACATCGCGGTTCTGGAAGTCGGCATCGACGAGGCACTGGCGATGATCGAGGCCGGAACGATCCGGGACGGCAAGACGATCATGCTGCTCCAGTACGGCGCCCTCCACCTCCTGCCCAGGACGCCGCTCGGGGCGGACAATCATGCTCCCGAAGGTCGTCTCCGGCCCTGAACCGGGGCCACATCTCCGGACATGACTTCCGCCGACGCCGCTCACCATGCCACGAGAGACACCCTCGTCATGCGTCGGACGGATATCGCGGCCCATCCCAATGAAAAAGCCCCCGATCCCGGACGGGATCGAGGGCTTCGCGAGGGCCGCAGGGAGCGAAGCTTCCCGCGCCGCCCCTGTTACCGGGTCTGCTGGATGGCCGAGACCATCCATTGACCGCCGCGCTCGCGCCGGAAGGTCCAGACCTCCGTCGCCTCGGGCGGGTTGGTCTCGACGACCCGGCCGCTGGCGCGCTCGATCAGCGCGTCACGCAGGGTGTAGCGCATCGCCACGGTGGCGTAGTCGACCGGTCCCTCGCGCCAGGCCTCGGCGAGGTCGCCCTGCTGCAGCTTCACGTCGGCAATCTTGTTGACCAGGCCGCGGGCGGCATTGGCCCGCAGCTCCTCGGTGAAGTAGCCGGCCATCTCCGGCGTCGTCAGGCGCTGCAAGGTGGCGACGTCCTCGGCCCCGTAGGCGAGCTGCACCTGGCCGAGCGTGCGCTCGAAGGCCTCGAAATCCTGCGGAGCGATGCCGACCTCGTCGCGCTGGGCCGGGCGGGCCTGCGCGGCGCCGCCGCCGAGGCCGGCCCCGAGGCCACCGAGACCGCCGAGCGGACCACCCGGACGGGGACCGGCCGCCGGGCCGCTGCGGTTGTAGGCGCCCGCCATGGCCGGCTCGGCCTGGCGGCGGCGGAAGAAGCGCAGGACCAGCATCACCACGCCGATCAGGAGGCCGACCTGGAGCAGCAGGCCGAGGAACGAGGCGATGCCGCCGAGGCCGCCGAAGAAGCCGCCGCCGATCAGCGCGCCGAGCAGGCCCGCGCCGAGCAGGCCGGCGAAGAAACCGCCGCCGAAGCGCCGCTGCGGGGCGGCCGGGGCGCCCATCTGCGGACCGGGCTGCGTCATCGAGCGCTGCATCGGTGCCGGGGCGCCGGGCGCGGTCGCGGTGGAGGGCGGGGCCGAGAAGGTCTTGGAGCCACGGGACCCCATCGAGGAGCCGCCGCCGGGACGCGCCTCGCCGGCCGTCGCCGCCACGGCCATCAGGGCCGCCAGGCCGAAAGCCAGAGCCGTCCGGCGGCCGCGGGAGAAGGTGGTCATCATCGGTTCGTATCGCCTCGTGCCGTCACCAGTGAGGGGCGTCCCGCCCCTTGCCATGCATATGGGGGTGCGGGTGGCGCAGTAGAAGGGAGGCATCGCGCCGGATGCCTTCTTGTTCGTAACTACACCCGATGAAGAGTCGCCGATCGGCGCCAGATCTGCCAAGCGATAAATTTTTGAGATTCTCGGGATTAGCCCGCGGCGGCACTTCGTTGCGGCCGCGGCCGCGGGGGCTCGGCGGCCGGGAAGGTGAGGCGCACGGTCGTGCCCTCGCCGGGGCTGCTGCGCAGGGCGACGGCGCCGTTCTGGCGCTTGACCAGGGCGTTGAGGATGGCGAGGCCAGTGCCGCGGCCGGGCTCGCGGGTGGTGAAGAACGGCTCCAGCGCCCGGGCCAGCACCTCCGGCGCCATGCCGGTGCCGGTATCCGCCAGCGTCAGGGCGACGTGTCGCCCCGCCGCCCCGTCGGCCGCCACGCCGTCGCCGCCGTGGTTGCGGGTCTCGACCGTGACGCGCCCGCCCGCCGGCATCGCCTCGGCGGCGTTGCGCAGCAGGATCTGGAGGATCAGCTCGGTCTGCACCGGATCGATGCAGGCGATCCACAGATCCTCGGCGAGGGCGAGATCGAGGGCGGTCCTTTCCCCGAGCAGGCCTTGGGCCTGCTCGCGATAGCCGCGCAGGAGCGCGTTGAGGTCGACCGGCCGCGGCTCCGGCTTGTGCCGGCGCGAGAAGGCCAGGAGGTGGCGGGTGAGCGAAGAGGCGCGCTCGGCGGCGTCGGTCGAGCGGCTGAGCGCCCGCTGCACGAAGGCGTCCGGATGCTCGCCGAGGCGCCGGCGCAGGCCGTCGACGTAGCCGACCAGGATCTGCAGCAGGTTGTTGAACTCGTGCGCGACGCCGTTGGTGAGCTGGCCGAGCGCCTCGCGGCGCTGCGCGAGGCTGAGCGCCGCCTCGAGGTCGCGACGGCGCGAGGTCTCGACGATCTGGATCAGACGGAGCGGAATTTGGCCGGACGGCTCCGCTCCCGCCACCGGCGAGAGATGGATGAGCGCCCAGAGCGTCGCTCCGTCGCGACGGCGCAGCAGCACCTCGGCGCTGGCCGGACCGCCGGAGGACAGGAGCGCGCGCAAGGACGCCTCGGCCTCGGGCTCGGCGCCCGAGCCTGCGACGGTGAGGGCCGCGATGCCGTCGGGCGCCTCGCCGAGGAGGGCGAGGGCGGCCGGGTTGAAGACGCGTACCTCGCCCGCCGGGCCGGGCGCGACCAGGAGGGGCGGCAGGGGCGCAGCCACGAGCGCGGCGCGCAGGGTC
>JAEWKL010000403.1 GCA_023386115.1 Pseudomonadota bacterium | reverse complement strand
TCCGGGGCCGCGCAGCGGAGCCCGGAATCCAGACACGCAGGTGGAAGAGAATAAAGCGGAATGCTAACCGCTTAATCTTGGACCATCGGCGGCTCTGGATTCCGGGCTCCGCTGCGCGGCCCCGGAGTGACGCGGAGGGTTTCAGAAGCGTCTAGAGATAAAAAGCTTCAGAACTGCAGCCTCCCTGCGGGAAACGGAGAGCGCTCCGTGACGAAGCGCCCGACATGGCGTCGTCAGACTCCTCACACCGTCCAGGGTGCTGGCCGGTTCGGGCTCAGGCCGTAGCGGGCCACCGCCTCCGCCACCTTCACCCGGTCGAGCCTGCCCTCGTCGGCGAGCGCGGCGAGTGCCGCCACCGCGACGTGGTGCCGGTCGACCTCGAAGAAGGCGCGCAATGCGCTGCGGGTGTCGCTGCGGCCGAAGCCGTCGGTGCCGAGCGTCACGTAGCGGGCCTGGATCGCGGTCGCGATCAGCTGCGGGTAGGCGCGGACGTAGTCGGTAGCGGCGACGACCGGCGCGGACCCTCCCAGCGACTCCTCGACGAGGCTGCGCTTCGGCGGCAGGGCGGGGTTCAGCCGGTTCGACCGCTCGACCTCGCGGGCCTCGCGGGCGAGCTCGCTGAAGCTCGTCACGCTGTGGACCTCGCTGGCGATGCCCCATTCCTCGGCGAGCAACTTCGCGGCGGCGATGACCTCCGGCAGGATCGCGCCGGAGCCGAGCAACCGAATAGCCGGCTCATTATTTCCGTAGCCGGCGAAACGATATATCCCCCGGATGATCCCGTCGCGCACGCCCTCCGGCATCGACGGCTGGGCGTAATTCTCGTTCATCGCCGTGACGTAGTAGAACGCGTCGACGTCACGCTCCATCATGTCGCGGGCGCCGTGATCGAGGATCACCGCCATCTCGTAGGCGAAGGCCGGATCGTAGGCGCGGCAGTTCGGGATGGTCGCGGCGACGAGGTGGCTCGACCCGTCCTGGTGCTGCAACCCCTCGCCGCCGAGGGTGGTGCGGCCCGCCGTGGCGCCGATGAGGAAGCCGCGGGCGCGCTGGTCGGCCGCCGCCCAGATCAGGTCGCCGACGCGCTGGAAGCCGAACATCGAGTAGTAGATGTAGAACGGCAGCATCGCGAGGCCGTGGACGCTGTAGGAGGTCGCGGCCGCGGCCCAGGAGGAGATCGCGCCCGCCTCGGTGATGCCTTCCTCCAGGAGCTGCCCGTCGCGCGACTCCTTGTAGTAGAGCATCGAGCCGGCATCCTCCGGCTCGTAGAGCTGGCCGAGCGGCGAGTAGATGCCGACCTGCCGGAACAGGTTCGCCATGCCGAAAGTGCGCGCCTCGTCGGCGACGATCGGCACGACGCGGGGCCCAAGCTCCTTGTGCTTGATCAGGCTGCTGAACAGCCGCACCGCCGCAGTGGTGGTCGACATCTCCTTGCCGTCGGCCTCGAGCGCGAAGCCCGCATAGGTGGAGAGATCCGGCACCGTGACGTGTGCGGCACTGCGCCGGCGCTTGGGCAGGAAGCCGCCGAGCGTCTCACGCCGTTCGCGCAGGTAGCGCAGCTCGCGGCTGTTCTCGTCGGGCTTGTAGAATTCCAGCCCCTCGACCTGCGCATCGGTGAGCGGCAGGGCGAAGCGATCGCGGAACGCCTTGAGGGCGTCCGTGTCGAGCTTCTTCGCCTGGTGGGCGGTCATGCGCGACTCGCCCGCGCCGCCCATGCCGTAACCCTTCTTGGTCTTGGCGAGGATCACGGTCGGACGGCCCTTGGTCGCCTTGGCGGCCGCGAAGGCCGCGTAGAGCTTGCGGAAATCGTGCCCGCCGCGCTTGAGCTTGTCGACGTCGGCGTCCGACATGTGGGAGACGAGCGCCTTCACCTCCTCGTCCTCGCCGAAGAAGTGGGCGAGGTTGTAGGCGCCGTCCTTGGCCCCGAGCGTCTGGTACTTGCCGTCGACCGTGGCGGCGAAGCGGCGCAGGAGGGCGTGGTTGGTGTCGCGGGCGAAGATCGCGTCCCACTCCGAGCCCCACAGCACCTTGACGACGTTCCAGCCGGCGCCGCGGAAGACGCTCTCCAGTTCCTGGATGATCTGGCCGTTGCCGCGCACCGGTCCGTCGAGGCGCTGCAGGTTGCAGTTGATGACGAAGGTGACGTTGTCGAGCTTTTCGCGCGCGGCCAGCGTCAGGGCGCCGATCGATTCCGGCTCGTCCATCTCGCCGTCGCCGAACACGCCCCAGACGTGCTGGCCGGCGGTGTCGGCGAGGCCCCGGTCGCTCAGGTAGCGCATGAAGCGCGCCTGGTAGATCGCGTTCATCGGCCCGATCCCCATCGAGCCGGTCGGCACCTGCCAGAAGTCGGGCATCAGCCAGGGGTGGGGATAGGAGCACAGCCCCTCGCCGGCGATCTCCTGGCGGTAATGCTTCAGGTTGGTCTCGGAGAGCCGCCCCTCCAGGAAGGCGCGGGCATAGACGCCGGGCGCCGAGTGGGGCTGGAAGAACACGAGGTCGGCGCCCGCACCCGAGGCGTCGCCGGCCTGGAAGAAGTGGTTGAAGCCGAGCTCGAAGATCTCGGCGGCCGACGCGTAGCTGGCGACGTGGCCGCCGAGCTCGCCATAGGCCATGTTGGCCCGCACCACCATGGCGAGCGCGTTCCAGCGCATGATCGAGGTAAGGCGCTCCTCGACCGCGAGGTCGCCCGGATAGGGCGGCTGCTTCTCGAGCGGAATGGTGTTGCGGTAGGGCGAGTAGGGCGGAGCCTCCTCGACGACGCCGATCTCCCGCGCCTTCTGCTCCAGCCGGTCGAGCAGGAACCGGGCCCGCGCCGCGCCGCCGTGGCGCAGGACCGATTCGAGCGAGGCGAGCCAGTCCGCGGTCTCGGCCGGATCCGGATCGGCCACGCCGCGCGGACCCAGGATCGCCTGAGTGCTGGCTTGCCCGTTCAGGCGCTCGTTCTCGTTGACCGGCACGGCCGGGATCGGCTTGGCGCTCGCGCTCATGGCCTGACATCCTCCCATTGATCGCGCCAGGATAGTCTCTCGGCCACGGCAGATGCTGCTTCGTTTGCCGCCGATCCGGGCGTCAGCGCAAAACATTTTCGCGAGATGGGTCATGGGCGGTCGATCTTGCCGCTGGGCGGCGAGGAGGCCTTCTACCCGTCCAGGCGTCCGATGTGGTCTCCGGGACGCTCCCTGGGTAGCGTCAATGGCACCTTTGTCCTAATGTCCGGCCCGAGTCGGGCCGTGTGGGGCCGGCCTTCCCGTCGCTCCCCTCGCCGAGGCCGCTTCGGCAGGGGATACGGGGTCGCCTGCCCATCTGCGCCCGCGCATGCCTCGGGACACAGCCTCGCGATGACAGCCGATCCGGCCTCCGGCCTCAGCCTGCTCCAGACCCCCCTGCACGCGCTGCACCAGGAGGTCGGCGCCCGGATGGTGCCGTTCGCCGGCTACATGATGCCGCTGCAATACCCGCTCGGGCTCCTCAAGGAACACCTGCATACCCGCAAGGCGGCCGGGTTGTTCGACGTCTCGCATATGGGCCAGATCGCCGTGCGGGCCCGCTCCGGCGACCTCGGCGACGCCGCCCGCGCCCTGGAGACGGTGCTGCCGATCGACGTCGTCGGACTGGCGCCCGGGCGCCAGCGCTACGGCTTCCTGACCACGCAGGGCGGCGGCATCCTCGACGACCTGATGCTCGCCAATGTGGGCGACCATTACCTGCTGATCGTCAACGCCGCCAACAAGGCCGCCGGCCTCGCCCACCTGCTCGACGCGATCGGCACCGAATGCAGCGTCGAGCCGATCGACCGGGCGCTGATCGCGCTCCAGGGCCCGGGAGCGGAAGCGGCGCTGGCCCGCCACCTGCCCGTGGTCGCCGAGATGCGCTTCATGGATGCGCGGCCGATCACCGTCGCGGGCGAGGACGGCGTGGTCGTCCGGTCCGGCTATACCGGCGAGGACGGGTTCGAGATCGCGCTGCCGGCGGAGTCGGCGGTGGCGCTCGCCCGCGCGCTGCTCGCCGACCCGGAGGTGAAGCCGATCGGCCTCGGCGCCCGCGATTCCTTGCGCCTCGAAGCGGGCCTGTGCCTGCACGGCTCGGACATCGACCACGAGACCTCGCCGGTCGAGGCCGGCCTGTCCTGGGCGATCCCGAAGGTGCGCCGCCGCGGCGGGGACCGGGCGGGCGGCTTCCCCGGCGCCGAGCGCATCCTGGCCGAGCTCGCCGACGGCCCGGCGC
>JAEWKL010000366.1 GCA_023386115.1 Pseudomonadota bacterium | reverse complement strand
CGTCGCGCGGACCGCCGCGCCCGGCCCTCCCTTCCTGCTCGTGCAGATCCGGTGGGCCGATCCCGAGGCGGATGTCGATCTTCACGTCACCGATCCCGCCGGCCGCGAGTTCTGGTGGTACAAGGCGAACACCGACGGGCGCGATTATCCCGGATCGGCTGCGGCACTCACCTACGACATGACGGCGGGACCGGCCGTGGAACTCTGGCAGAGCCCGAATGCGGAGCCCGGCACCTACGGCATCGACTACGTCGCCACCGCACTGCCGGACGGCGCGACCGTGGCGGTCTCCGGGACGCTGCTCGACCGTTCGGGGCCGCACTGCCTTCCGGCCCGCACGCTGCGTACGGTCAAGCAGCGGGTGCGCGCGGCGACGATCACGGTGGATCCCGAGGGCCATGTCGCGCTTCGCTGAGATGCCCGAGCGCACTCGCGGCTGGCGGGGCTGCGCCCTTGCCGTGCTCCTGCTCGCACTCGGCACGGGCGTCCTGCCCGGCCCGGCCACGGCACAGGAGACCGACCGGAGCTATTGGCTGGCATTCGGCAAACCCGTCCAGCTGTGCCCGCGGGCGCGACGGTGGGTGCCGGCCAAGCTCGTCGGCGAGGCCTGGGGCGTCGTCGCGAGCGGCGTCGTGCTGTGTCGCGACCGGGGCCGCCATTACGCGCTCACCGTCGAATACCTGAACCTGCGGATCGACCCGACCGGGCGCGGAAGATCGGAAGAGGCTTCCGCCCGCTTCGACTGGCTCGGCCTCGCTCTGTTCCGGCCGGATCGGCGAGGCGGCACGGATTGGCTGTTCGACACCGCACAACCCGTGGAGGGCGAGTTGCGCCGCGACGGAGCCCGTCGCCTGGTGTTCGGCGGGATCGCCTTCCGGGTCCCGAAGGCGCGGGCCCGGCTGGCGACCAACCTGTTGTTCTATCTCACCTTCGGCGCCCAGATGGTGGCCGTGCGTGTCCTCTGACGCTGTGCGCCGCCGGCGGTTGCGCGCCCTTGCCGTCGTCCTTGCCGCCCTCGTCGCGGTCGGGTGCAGGGCGCCGGCTGCGGCCGAACCGCCCGGCACGCCGCTGCGCCGCAGCTTCGACTTCGCGCGACCCCGGCAGGCGGAGGTGCGCGGCATCCGTGCGGGCGCGACCGAGGCCCCTCCCCGTCTCGTGCAGTTCGCCCCCGCCGTCACATCCAAGGCCCAACGATCCGGTCGGCGCGACGGCGTTGCCGAGGGCGCCGGACGCGCGTCGGGGTCCTCCCGTGCGGTGGCGCCGGTCACGGCCACCGACGCGCCACTCTCCTCCCTCGGCTCGGCACCGGCACGCTTGGCACAGCAGATCGTGACGCTCGGCATCCCCGGGGCACTCGCGGCCTCCACTGATATCGCCGATGGCGACGCCCTGCGCCGGTCCCTGAAGGAGAGCCTGCGCGACGTCGCTTCCGGGGGAACGGGCGCCACCGGCCTCCAGACGCCCCGGCCGGGCCAGAGCCTCGAGATGAGGATCGATCCATGACATCGTCCGCAAAGCGCGGAGCACCACCCGCGCGGTCGCTTCTCCTCGCCGCCATGGCGCTCGTCGTCGCGGGAGAGGCCGAGGCCGAGGACGCGCTTCTGCGGATCCTGTCGGCGCCCCTCGTCTGCCGTTTCCAGGCGGTCTCCGTCGGCCAATTCCGAGGGCTCGATTACGGGCCCGGCGTTCCGAGCGGCTCGTCCGTGATGACCATCGCGGCGGCCCCGGACGATCTGCGCCAGGGGCGGGCGGCGATGATCGAGCAGGATCGTGCCGCCATCGCGCGCATCGTCGTCACGGACAAGCAGACACTTCTCGTCGGGATCACGCCGGGCGGCGATATCGCGACCTTGACCCTGCTCCTCGCCGCCCGCACCGGCGGTGGCGTTCCGGCCTCCCTGACGCGCCACGCGATGATCGGCAACGTGCCCGTTCTGGCCCAGAGCACCGGCATCTGCCGACAGGACGCGCTCGACGCAGGACGGAAGGCCCGCTGACGGACCGCTCCGGCAGTGGCGACGCACCTCGGCGCGTCGGCGATTAGGCGACGGAGGGAGCCGCGGCACCGGCAGCCACACGGCGCCCGTCGTGTCCAGCGCCCCGTCGCCAGGTTGGCCGCCTCGCAGTCGAACACCAGTTCCTCCCGACCCACACGCGGCGGCCTGACGACGACGATCCATGCGGTCACGGATGGTCCTGGCCTGCCGGTGCGGCTGATCGGCGGCTCCGGCCAGGAGCACGACGTGACACGCGGTTGCGCGTTGATCGATGGTTTTGCGGCGGGATCTTTGATCGCCGACAAAGATCGCGATGCCGATCGTCTGCGCGACGCGGTGAGCGAGCGCGGCCGGCTATGGTGATCCCGCCGCGTCGCAACCGTAGAGTCGCACGTGAGTCTGACCGCGCTTTGTACAAGGAGCGCAACCAGATCGAGCGCTTTGAACCGCCCCGGTTTTCCCGGAGTCTCCAACTTCTGCGAGGATGGAGCCATGACGAAGCGAACAGCCCCGTTTTCCCCTGAGGTGCGCGAGCGTGAGCCGTGCGGATGGTGCGCGAGCACGGAGGCGAGCACGGGTCTCAATGATCGGCGATCCAATCGATCGCGACCAGGATTGGCTGCTCGGGCGAGACGCCGAGGAACTGGGTGCGCCAATCCGAGCGGGATCAAGGTGTGCGTCCTGGCCTGACGACGGACGAGCGCGAGAGGATCAAGGCGCTGGAGCGGGAGGTTCACGAGCCGCGCCGAGCCAACGAGATCCTGCGCAAAGCATCGGCGTATTTCGCGAGGACGGAGCTCGACCGCCGGTTGCGGCCATGATCCGTTTCATTGACGATCATCGAGAGGTCGACGGGGTCGAGCCAATCTGCAGGGTGCTGCCGATCGGCCCGTCGACCGGCTACCTGCACGCCGCCCGACGTACCGATCCCGACAAGCAACCGGTTCGTGCGCGCAGCGACGCCACGTTGATGATCGAGATCCAGCGCGTGTTCGAGGCGAACCTCGGCGTCCACGGCGTGCGGACGGTCTGGCGGCAACTGGCCCGGGAGGGGATCGTGACCGCTCGGTGCACGGTGGCGCGGCTGATGCGCCAGATGGGCGTGGCGGGGGTGGTGCGTGGCAGGGCTATGCGCACCACGATCCCCGACCCGGCCGCAGCGTGCCCCCTCGACCACGTCAATCGTCAGTTCAAGGCTCCACGGCCGAACGCCTTGTGGGTCAGCGACTTCACGTACGTGGCGACGTGGTCGGGCTTCGTCTATGTGGCCATCGTCATCGATGTGTTCGCCCGGCGCATCGTCGGTTGGCGGGCCTCACGCAGCGCTCAGGCGAGCTTCGTGCTGGATGCTCTGGAGCAGGCCCTGCACCCGCGCCGTCCTGTCCAGGGCAGCGGGCTGGTGCATCACTCGGGCCGCGGCTCGCAATCCTTGGCTCTACGGTATACCGAGCGCCTCGTCGGTGCGGGCATCGAGCCTTCGGTCGGCAGCGTCTGTGACTCGTACGACAACGCCCCGGCGGAGACGATCAACGGCTTGTTCAAGGCAAAGGTGATCCATCGGTGCGGGCCGTGGCGCTCCTTCGAGGCGGTCGAGTATGCCACCCTGGAGTGGGTCGACTGGTACGACCACCGCCGCCTGCTCGCGCCGATCGGCAACGTCCCTCCCGCCGAAGCCGAAGCGCGCTATGATGCTCACGTCTACGACCAGGCCCTGGCCGCCTGACCCAAAACAATCTGCCTCCGACAAACCCGGAGCGGTTCATTCTGCGCTCGGCTGCGGGTCTCGGGAATGAACGTGCAGGTTTCCACACCGTCGTAGAAAGCAGGCCGGGTTTTCGAAATGTTGTCAGCCGCCATGCGTGCCGCGTGGTCGCGGACCAATCGGGTGTACAGCACGGCCCTCCTCCGTCCCCTCTCGGGCCAGCAGCCCCTCCACCGAACTCTCCACCAGCGTGACGTGTCGCAGCATCGCGGCATGGGCCTCCGCAGCTTGGCCCGCCAGGATCGCGGCGACCACCGCGCTGTGCTCCGCGTGCGAGCGGGCGAGGCGGCCGCTCAGGCGGAACTGCGCCTCGCGGTAGGGCTGGAGACGGCGGCGCAGGCCTGCGGCGAAGTCGAACAGCACCCTGTTGTGGGCGCCAACATAGATCGCACCGTGGAATGCCGTATTGGCCTGTGCGTAGGACGCGAAGTCGCCGGCCCGGGCGAGGTCGTCCATGGTGTCGTGGAGGGCGTCGAGGCGCCGGCGCTCGAGCGGGCTCATCGACTGGGCGGCAAGCCGCGCGCAGGTCGCCTCGATCTCCCCCATGGCGACGAACAATTCGGCGAGCTGGTCAGCCGTCACCTGCGCCACCATCGCGCCCCGGCGCGGCCGCACCTCGACGAGGCCGGACGTGCCGAGCTGGCGCAGGGCCTCGCGCACCGGGGTGCGCGACACGCCGTACTGGTCCGCGAGCGCCTGCTCGTCGAGGCGGCTGCCCGGCGCGAGCGCCCCGGTGACGATCGCCTCGGCGATCTCCGCCGCCAGCCGCTCGGTCCGCGTCCGTCCTGCCACCTCGTCCATCTTGCCCCCGTTCCGAACGCCCAAAGCCTGCTCGGCCAAGACCCGCTCAACCAAGACACTGCCGCGTCATCGGGCTGCCGGCCTGCCTGAAATTGCGGCGCCCGCGCTCAAACTACATGCGTGCATCATCGCCGTAATGCATGCACTCTTGCTGAGTTGCATGCAATTTCCGGTGCCGGCCCGATCCTTGCCTCGCTCCGCCGCACGCCCTCCGGCGCGCCGGCGCGGGCCTCCGATCCCTCTCGCTCGACAAGGTCCGCGCCGCATGATCACTCGCCGCATCGCCCTCGCCGCCGGGCTCGCCGCACCCTTCGTGGCGCGGCATCAAGCGAGCGCGCAGAGCCCGACCCGCAACGAGACCCTGCTGCTGGTGCAGGAATACGGGCCGAACTCCCTCGACATGCAGGGCATCGGCGCCTCGCAGCCGGTGAACGGCGTCGCGCTCAATTGCTACGACCGGCTGCTGCGCTTCAAGCCGGTACCGATCCCGGGCGGCGGCGGCCATGCCGTGAAGATGGGCGAACTGGAAGGCGAGCTCGCCGAGAGCTGGCAGGTCGCCTCCGACGGAATGAGCTGCTCCTTCAAGCTCCGCGACGCCAAGTTCCACTCAGGCCGGCCGGTCACCGCCCGGGACGTGAAGTGGTCCCTCGACCGGGCCGTGTCGATCGGCGGCTTCGCCACCACGCAGATGAATGCGGGCTCGCTGGAGAAGCCGGAGCAGTTCGTCGCCCTCGACGATAGAACCTTCCGCATCGACTTCGCCCGCAAGGACAAGATGACGATGTCGAACCTGGCGGTCACGATCCCCTTCGTGATCGATGCCGAGCTGGCCCAGCGCAACGGCGGCGGCGACCCCTGGGCCAAGGAGTGGCTGAAGAACAACGTCGCGGGCTCCGGCGCCTACCGGGTCGAGAGCTGGAAGCCAGGCGTCGAGACGATCTACGTCCGCAACGACGCCTGGACCTCCGGCAAGCTGCCGCAGCTGCGCCGTGTCATCGCCCGCGACATCGCCTCGCCCTCGACCCGCCGGGCGCTCATCGAGAAGGGCGACGCCGACATCTCGTACGGGCTGCCGCCGAAGGATTTCAGGGACCTGATCGACGCCGGCAAGATCAAGGTGGTCGGCGTGCCGATCCCCAACGGGGTCTGGTCGGTCTATCTCAACACCGCGGTCGGACCGTTCACGGATGTGCGCCTGCGCCAAGCGGTCGCCTGGGTGCTGCCCTACGAGAAGATCCTGCAGGCCTCGCTGTTCGGTCGTGGCCTCGACATGTCGGGCGGGCCCGAGACGCCGCGAGTCGCCTGGCCGCAACCCTTTCCGTACCGGACCGATCCGGCGAAGGCCAAGGCCCTGGTGCAGGCTGCCGCGCCGAACGGCCTCTCGACCACGCTCCTGTTCGACGCCGGCAACGCCACGGTGGCCGAGCCGATGGCGGTGCTGATCAAGGAGGCGCTCGCCGGCATCGGCATCACCGTCGAGATCGGCAAGATCCCGGGTGCGAACTTCCGCGGCGAGATCTCGAAAAAAACCAACCCGATGGTGCTCAACCGATTCGCCGGCTGGCTTGACTATCCGGACTACTACTTGTTCTGGACCCTGCACGGGGCGAACTCGATCTTCAACATCGCCTCGTACCAGAACCCGGCTTTGGACACGTTGATCGACGCGGCCCGCTTCACCGACGACAAGGCGATCTACGAGCGTAGCGTGATCGACTTCGTGTCGCTCGCGGAGCGTGAGGTGCCGATGGTGCCGATCGCCCAGCCGACCCACGACGTCGCGATGCAGCGCACGATCAACGGCTACCAGTTCCAGCCCTGCCGCGAACCGGATTTCCGGTATCTCACCAAGGGCACAGCGTCGTGAGGAACGCAACGATGCTGCGCACGCTCCTCGACCGCCTCGCCACCACGCTGCCGGCGCTCGCCGGAGTCGTCGTGGTGTCGTTCCTGCTCACCCGGGTGCTGCCGGGCGACACCGCGGCCTACTTCGCGGGTCCCGCGGCGACACCCCAGGCGATCGCGCAGATCCGCAGCGAGCTCGGCCTCGACCGGCCGCTGCCGGAGCAATTCGCCCGCTACGTCGCCGATCTTGCCCGGGGTGATCTCGGCCGCTCGCTCACGACGGGGCAGCCGGTGACGGCGGATCTCGGCGCGCGGCTGCCGGCTTCCGCCGAGCTGACGCTGTTCGGCCTCGCCCTCGCGCTCCTCGCGGCGATCCCGCTCGGGGTCGCGGCGGCCTTGCGCCAGGGCTCCCTCGTCGATCACGCCTGCCGGGTCGTGGCGACGGCGGGCGTGTCGCTGCCGGTGTTCTTCACCGGGCTCCTCCTCGTCTATGCGTTCTACTTCGTCCTCGGCTGGGCGCCGGCGCCGCTCGGGCGCCTCGACGCCTTCGCCTCGCCGCCGCCGACGCGGACCGGCTTCTTCCTTGTCGACAGCCTGATCGTGGGCGACCTGGAGACCTTCCGGGCGGCGCTCGCCCAGATCGTGCTGCCGGGCCTGACGCTGGCGATCTTCGCGCTGGCTCCGATCGCCCGCATCACCCGGGCGGCGATGCTGGCCGTCCTCGCGGCCGACTTCGTGCGCACCGCACGAGCCGCCGGCCTGTCGCGCCGCCGGGTCGTGGTGACCTACGCGCTCCGGAACGCGCTGCTGCCGGTGGTGACGACGCTCGGCATGGTGTTCTCCTTCCTGCTCGGCGCCAACGTGCTGGTCGAGAAGGTTTTTGCCTGGCCGGGCGTAGGATCCTACGCGGTCGAGGCGCTGATCGCCTCCGACTTCGCCCCCGTCCAGGGCTTCGTCCTGGCCATGGCGCTGCTCTACACGGTGCTGAACCTCGGCATCGACCTCGCCTACGGGCTGATCGACCCGCGCGTGAGGGCCGCCGCATGAGCGCCACCGGCTCCCCTGCCCTGGCGGCCGACCGGCTCCGCACCGGCGTGTCGGCGACGCTCTCGCATGCGGTCTCCGTCGTCGCCGGCAATCCGGTCACCGGCTTTGCCTTCGCGCTGCTCGTCGGCCTCGTCGCCTGCGCCGTGCTCGGCCCGTCGCTCGTGCCCTACGATCCGCTCGCCTCCGACACGGCCGTTGCGCTCCAGGCTCCGACGTTGGCGCACCCGTTCGGCACCGACCAGCTCGGGCGCGACATCCTCTCGCGGGTGATCGTGGCGGCGCGGCTCGATCTCGCCATCGCGGTCTTCTCGGTGGCCCTGGTCTTCGTCGCCGGCGGGCTCGCCGGGATCATGGCCGGGTTCTTCGGCGGCTGGACCGACCGGATCGTCGGGCGGCTCGCCGACACCATCATGGCCTTCCCGCTCTTCGTCCTGGCGATGGGCATCGTGGCGGCCCTCGGCAACACCGTCGGCAACATCGTGCTGGCCACGGCCATCATCAACTTTCCGCTCTATGCCCGGCTCGCCCGGGCCGAGGCGGCGCAGCGCCGCAATGCCGGCTTCGTCCTGGCGGCCCGGCTCACCGGCAGCACCGACCTGCGCATCGTCCTGACCGGCATCCTGCCGAACATCCTGCCGATCATGATGGTGCAGATGTCGCTCACCATGGGCTACGCCATCCTGAACGCCGCCGGCCTGTCCTTCATCGGCCTGGGCGTGCGGCCGCCGACGCCCGAATGGGGCATCATGGTCGCGGAAGGTGCGAGCTTCATCGTCTCGGGCGAGTGGTGGATCGCCCTCTTCCCGGGCCTCGCGCTGATGCTGGCGGTGTTCTGCTTCAACCTCATCGGCGACGGCCTGCGCGACATCGTCGACCCGCAGAGGCGCACGTGACCGCGATCCCGCTCCTCGACATTCGCGACCTCACGGTCGAGTTCGCCACCCGTCGCGGCCCCGTCCAGGCGGTGCGCCAGGTCGACGTGACGGTGAACAAGGGCGAGACCGTCGGCATCGTCGGCGAGTCCGGCTCGGGCAAGTCGGTCACCTCCTACGCGGTGATGCGTATCCTCGACCGGGCCGGGCGCATCGCCGGCGGCGAGATCAGCTTCTCGGGGCTCGACCTCCGGGCAGCCGGCGAGCGCCAGATGCGCGACCTGCGCGGGCGCGAGATCTCGATGATCTTCCAGAATCCCCGCGCGGCCCTGAACCCGATCCGCAAGGTCGGCCACCAGATCGAGGACGTGCTGCGCCAGCATGCCGAAGCCGGCTCCGGCGACGCGAAGGCCAAGGCCATCGCCGCCCTGGAGCAGGTGAAGATCGCCCGGGCCGCGGAGCGCTACCACGCCTACCCGTTCGAATTGTCCGGCGGCATGTGCCAGCGGATCGTGATCGCGCTCGCGCTCGCGTGCCGGCCGCAGCTCCTCATCGCCGACGAGCCGACCACCGGCCTCGACGTGACGACCCAGAAGGCGGTGATGGACCTCGTCACCACGCTCACCCGGGAGCGCGGCATGGCGACCGTGCTCATCACCCATGACCTCGGGCTCGCCGCGACCTACTGCGACCGCATCGCCGTCATGGAGCAGGGCCGCGTCGTCGAGACCGCGCCGGCGGCGACGATCTTCGGCACGCCTGCCCACGCCTATACCCGCAAGCTGATGCAGGCGACGCCGCGCCCGGGCGTCACCTTGCGCGACCTCCTCCCGGCAGGCGCGCCGACGGCCCCCGCCGTTCGAGCCGAGGCCGCAGGGGCACCGCTCCTCACCGTCTCGGGCCTGGTGAAGGAGTATCCGAGGGCCAAGGCCGGCCTCTTCCGGCGCAAAGCCGCGGAGGCGCCGTTCCGGGCGGTCGATTCCCTGAGCTTCTCGGTCGATCGTGGCGAGAGCGTCGGGCTCGTGGGCGAGTCCGGTTGCGGCAAGTCGACCACCTCCACGATGGTGATGCGTCTCCTCGATCCCACCGGCGGCTCGATCGTATTCGCCGGCGAGGAGATCGGCGGCGTGCCGGCGGCACGCTTCGCCCGCCACCCTCTGCGGCCGAGGATCCAGATGGTCTTCCAGGATCCGACCGAGGCGCTCAACCCCCGCTGGACCGCCGCGCGCGCCATCGCCGACCCGCTGCTGCGCTTCCGCACGGTGCGGGGAGCCGATGCGGTCCGGGCGCGGTGCGAGGAGCTGGCACGCCTCGTCGGCCTGCCGGTCGATCTCCTCGACCGTTTCCCGCACCAGCTCTCCGGCGGGCAGAAGGCGCGCGTGGGCATCGCCCGCGCCATCGCGCCCTCCCCCGACCTCGTGATCCTCGACGAGCCGACCGCGGCGCTCGACGTCTCGGTTCAGGCCGTGGTGCTGAACCTGCTCGCCGACCTCAAGCAGGCGCTCGGCATGAGCTATCTCTTCGTCAGCCACGACCTTCAGGTGGTGCGGATGCTCTGCGACCGCGTGATCGTCATGCGGGCCGGCCGCATCGTCGAGGAGGGGCCGACGGCCGCGGTGCTGGAGGCGCCGCAGGCCGAATACACGCGCGCGCTGCTCGCCGCGATTCCCCGCCCACCCGTGTGAGGGCCGATCATGACGACATCTCCTCTTCCCCTCGACGATGATACCGCTGGCGCGGTCGTCGACGCGATGATGCCCCTCGTCGGCATCCCGATGGCGCCCGAATGGCGCGAGACGGTGATCGCCAGCGTCAAGGCGACGGCCGCCGCCGCCCGGCTGGTGCTGGAATTCCCCCTCGACGACACCGTCGAGCCGGC
This sequence comes from Pseudomonadota bacterium, assembly GCA_023386115.1. GTDB lineage: Bacteria > Pseudomonadota > Alphaproteobacteria > Rhizobiales > Beijerinckiaceae > Methylobacterium. Next base: position 2,521 of record JAEWKL010000366.1, on the reverse strand, counting down.
GCCGGTGTTTCGGGCAAGTGAACCTTCGGCAAGTGAACCTTCGGCAAGTGGAGCTTCGGCATGAGCGATGTCACCATGAGCGGATCGCAGACCGCCTCCGGGATCGCCGCCGCCGTAGCGGCGGGCCGGCTCAGCGCTGCGGCATCGGTCGAGGGCGCCCTGGCCCGGATCGCCGCCATCGATTCCGGCGTGTACGCGTTCACGGACGTGACGGCCGGTCGCGCCCGGGCCCGGGCGGCCGAGATCGACGCGGGCCTCGCCTCCGGCAGGACGCCGGGTCCGCTGGCGGGCGTGCCCTTCGCGGTCAAGAACCTGTTCGACGTCGCGGGACTTCCGACCCGCGCCGGCTCGAGGATCAATCGCGATCGCGAGCCGGCCATTCGCGACGGTGCCCTGGTGCGGCGGCTGGAGGCGGCGGGCGCGATCCTGGTCGGCGCCCTCAACATGGGGGAATACGCCTACGACTTCACCGGCGAGAATGCGCATGACGGCCCCTCGCGCAACCCGCACGACCGCGAGCGGATGACCGGCGGGTCGTCGGGCGGGTCGGGGGCGGCCGTGGCGGCGGGGCTCGTGCCCCTCACCCTCGGCTCGGACACCAACGGCTCGATCCGGGTCCCGGCGTCGTTCTGCGGCACCTTCGGGCTGAAGCCCACTTTCGGCCGGCTGTCACGGGCTGGCTCCTACCCCTTCGTCGCGAGCTTCGATCATCTTGGGCCGCTCGCAAGATCGGTCGCCGACCTGACGCTCGCCTACGACGCGATGCAGGGCGAGGATCCCGACGATCCCTGGCAGACGCCGCGCCCGATCGAGCCGACGACGGGTGCGCTGGCGCAGGGAACGACGGGTCTGCGCATCGGGGTGGCCGGCGGCTACTTCGCCCGCGGCGGCGAGCCCGATTGTTTCGCGGCTGTCACGCTCGCCGCCGAAGCCCTCGGCGCCACCCGCAGCGTCGAGATCCCGGAAGCGGCGCGCGCCCGCGCCGCAGCCTTCGTGATCACCGCCGCGGAGGCGGCGGGCCTCCACCTCGACCGCCTGCGGGTGCGCCCCGCCGATTACGATCCCGCGGTCCGCGACAGGCTGATCGCCGGTACGACGATCCCTGCCGCCTGGGTGCATCGTGCCCAGCGCTTCCGCAGCTGGTACCGGGCACGGGTGCTGGCGTTGTTCGACGAGGTCGACGTGATCCTGGCCCCCTGCACGCCCTGTCGGGCGCTGCGAATCGGGCAGGCGACGATGGAGCTCGACGGTGTCACCGTACCGGCGCGGCCGAATATCGGCATCTTCACCCAGCCGATCTCGCTCATCGGCCTGCCGGTCGTGGCGGGGCCGGTGCGGGTCGGGGGCGGGCCGCCGCTCGCCGTGCAGGTGATCGCGGCGCCGTGGCGGGAAGACCTGGCTCTGCGGGTCGCCGGGGCGCTCGAAGCGGCGGGCGTGGGGGTGGCGTCGGTGGCGGCGTAGAGCCATGGAGCCTTGCACCCGTGGCGTGACCATCGCACGCCGTCGCCGGCAGCCAAGCCGGCAACGGCACCGACCTGTTGACGTCGAGCGCATCCCCTCAGGGTGGATCAGCGGTTCGGGTCGCGGGTGGCGACGGCTGAGGATCCGGCATTGGACGTCGCGCGTCCCGCACGACGGTCTGAACCCTCCACGGCAGCGTCCCACCCTCACGCGCGATCGTCGATCGACAGTCCACTCTCTCACACGGGAGCGGGGATACCGCTCCTTCGTGTGACCGACACAATGCGCACGAGAATCGTGTGAAGGGAGACCCCCATGGACATCGACCAACCCGACGTGAAGGCCGAGGTCGAGGCGGCCTTCGCTGCTTACGAGACCGCCCTCGTCACCAACGACGTGCCGACCCTTGAGGCGCTCTTCTGGGACGATGCCCGCACCATCCGGTACGGCATCGGGGAGAACCTCTACGGCATGGACGCGATCCGGGCCTTCCGCCGGGCGCGCTCGCCGGTCGGGGTCGAGCGGAGCATCGGACAAACGGTCATCACCACCTTCGGGCGCGACTTCGCCACCGCCTTGACCCTGTTCTGGCGTGAGGGCAACCCGGGCAAGGTCGGGCGCCAGATGCAGTCCTGGGCGCGCCTGCCCGAGGGCTGGCGAGTCGTCGCCGCGCATGTCAGCCTGATCGATGAGGTCCCGGCGTGACTGGCTTTCCCCTGACCCTCGCCCAGTACCGGGAGGCCTACGCTTCGGGCTCCCTCACGCCGGCGGCGGCCGTGCACGAGGTCTATCGGCGCATCGCGGCGCATGCCGATCCGGCGGTCTTCATCACCCTGCGACCGGAGGCCGAGGTGGCGGCGGAGGCCTCCGACCTGCCGGCGGGCCCGCTTCACGGCATCCCGGTCGCCGTGAAGGACAACATCGCCGTCGCTGGCCTGCCTACCACCTGCGCCTGCCCCGATTACGCGAGCGTCGCGACGGAGGACGCGGCAGTGGTGACGCGGCTGCGCCGAGCCGGGGCGCTCGTCATCGGCAAGACCAACCTCGACCAGTTCGCCAC
>JAEWKL010000320.1 GCA_023386115.1 Pseudomonadota bacterium | reverse complement strand
GGCTCAGCAGCGCCGCCTCGTCGGGCGCCAGCGGGGCATAGCCGGACAGGCGGCGCAGGACCGCGTCCGGCGCGCCGGGAGCGCGGGCGAGGGACTCAACCGGCATCGTCGGCCTCCGCGGGTGAGTTCTCAGCCGCGGCACGCAATTTCGAGGCCGTGGCGCGCGACCCCGAGCCTGCCCCCCGCATTCCGGTGCCGGGCGCCTGCGGCGCCCGGCCCGGCAGCTCGATGACGCAGCGCACGCCGCCCGGGCGGTATTCCAGGGCGGTTGTGGCGCCGAACTCGTAGACCAGTCCCTGCTCGATCAGCTCGCGCCCGAAGCCTCGGCGGGCCGGCGCGGTCGGGAGCAGGGTGACGCCGCTCTCCTGCCATTCGAGCCGCAGGCGGCGCTCCGGTCCGGCGCCGTAGACGTGCCAGGCGATGGCGATCCGCCCCTCCGGCCGGGCGAGGGCCCCGTACTTGATCGCGTTGGTGGCGAGCTCGTGCAGCACCAGGCCGAGGGTCTCGGCGGTCTTCTGCGGCAGGCGCACCTCGGGACCGTCGAGGGTCACCTGCCCCCCGTCCCGCACCGCGTGGGACAGGACCTCCTCGCCGATCAGCTCGGCGAGGTCGGTGGCGGCGTCGGCACTGCGGATCAGGATGTTCTGGGTGCGGGCGAGCGCCCCGAGCCGGCCGTCGAAATGCATCACGAAGTCTTCCAGCGACGTCTGGCCCTCGGCGGTGCGGTTGGCCACCGAGCGCACCACCGCCAGGATGTTCTTCACCCGGTGCTGCAGCTCGGCGAGGAGCAGGCGCTGGCGGTCCTCGGCCATCCGCCGCTCGTGGCTGTCGGTGCAGGAGCCGAACCAGGTCACCGCGCCGCCCTCCGGATCGGCCATCGGCTCGGCCCGGACGGTGAACCAGCGATAGGTGCCGGCGGCGGCCCGGAAGCGGAACTCGTGCTCGAAGGTCTCGCGGTTGGCCACCGCGCGCTGCCAGCGGCGCTGGTTCTCCTCCACGTCCTCCGGATGCATCACGGTCAGCCAGCCGAGGCCGAGCGCCTTGCCGTCCTCCAGGCCGGTATGCTCGTAGAAGCGCGGATTGACGTAGAGCCAGTTCAGCTCGGCATCGGCGGTGAACAGGAAAGCCGGGACGATGCGCTCCATCCGGCGGAAGCGCTCCTGGCTGGCGCGCAGGGCCCGCTCGGCCCGGGCGGTGGCGGTGATGTCCAGGAAGGTGATGACCACGCCGGCGATGAAGTTGTCGATCGAGCGGTAGGGCAGCACCCGGGCGAGGTAGCGTGCGCCGCTCTCCGGGCTGCCGACCTCGCGCTCGATGGTGCCGAGCGTGCGCAGCACCTTGCGCACGTCCTCGGGCAGCTCCGGATAGTGGATGCGCGCCGCGATATGGGTGATCGGCCGGCCGAGGTCGGAATCGATCAGGTGGAAGATGTCGGTCACCGCCGGGGTGAAGTTCTTCACCCGGAACTCGTTGTCGAGAAAAACCGTGGCAATCTGGGTGCTCTCGAGCAGGTTCTTCAGGTCGCTGTTCGCCCGTCCGAGATCGTTGACCCGGTGGCCGAGCTCGCCGTTGACGGTCTGAAGCTCCTCGTTGACCGATTGCAGCTCCTCCTTCGAGGTCTCGAGTTCCTCGTTGGCGGATTGTAGCTCCTCGTTGATCGACTGATATTCCTCGTTGGAGGATTTCAGCTCCTCGTTGGTGCTCTCCAGCTCCTCGATCGTGGCCTGGAGGCGCTCGCGGGTCAGGCGCAGCTCGCTCTCGAGGCGCTGCACGTGCTCGTCGCGCAGGAAGGACGGAGTCGGCTCCTCGGTGCCGTCGCCCTCCAGCGCCTCGCCCTCCTGGAACAGGATGACGAAGCTCGGCGGTCCCTCGCCGCCGGGCACCGGCTCGACCACCAGGGTGACGAGGCGTCGCTCGCCGTTGGTGCCCATGGCGGTGCGCTCGGCCTTGACGGTCCGGTTCTCGGCGCCCGCCTTGAGGAGCGCGGCGCGCAGGTCGAGGCGGAGGTCGCGGTGGACGAGATTGAGGAGGTTGAGGCTCGCGGCACCCGTCGCCGGGTCGATGTAGCGGCCGGTGCGGCCGGAGAAATGCAGCACGTCGTAGGCCTCGTCGACCACCACGTAGGCCGGGGCGTAGCGCTCGGCCACCCGCTCGGCCCGGCGGGCGAGGCCTCCCTCGATCGCCCGCGGCCGCAAGCTGCTGCCGTTCTCCGCCTGGCGCCGGTCGGCGACCACGGTGAGGGGGAATTCCGGCAGGACCCGGGTGGCGCTCTCGAGGCGGCGGAAGATGCGGTAGCGCCGGTCGACCGGAGCGAACAGTTTGGCGTGCCGGGTGACGTTCTCCGAATTGCCCAGGAACAGGAATCCGCCCGGCCGCAGGGCGAAGTGGAACAAGGGGATCACCCGGTTCTGCAGCTCGCCGTTGAGATAGATCAGCAGGTTGCGGCAGGACACGAGGTCGAGCCGCGAGAACGGGGCGTCCTTGATCACGTTGTGCTGCGAGAAGATGCACATCTCCCGCAGCTCCTTGACGATGCAGTAGGTCGAGCCCTCCTTGACGAACCAGCGGGCGAGGCGGTCGGCCCGGACCTGGCGGGTCACCGCCTCGGTGTAGCGGCCGACCCGGGCGGTCGCCAGCGCACGCCCGTCGATGTCGGTGGCGAAGATCTGCACCTGCGGCACCGCGTCGAGCTTGGCCATGTGCTCGCGCAGCAGGATGCCGATCGAGTAGGCTTCCTCGCCGGTGGCGCAGCCGAGCACCCAGATCCGGACCTGATCGGCCGAGCCCTTGCCGGAGAACAGCCGCGGGATCACCTCGGCTTCGAGCAGCTCGAACTCGCGATGGTCGCGGAAGAACTGCGTCACCCCGATCAACAGGTCGTTGAACAGGTTCTGCACCTCGTCCGAATCGCCGCGCAGGTGCTCGACATAGGCTTCGATCGTCTCGACCTGCACCACCTGCATCCGGCGATGGACGCGGCGCAGGAAGGTATTCTGCTTGTAGCCGTGGAAATCGTGCCCGGTCTTGTTGCGCAGGATGGTAGCGATGCGGATCAGGGAGTCGCTCGCGGCCTCGACCTCCGCCGGCCGGGACTCCGCGCCCCGGCGCAGGTGGCGGGCATGGGCCAGGATGCGGTCCGCCATCAGCTCGGGGATCACGACGTGGTCGGCGAGGGACGCGGCGGTGCTGCCGGAGATTCCCTCCTCGCCGTGCGGCTCGGCCAGGGTCAGGCCGCCCGCCGCCTTGATGGCGGTGACGCCGAGCGTGCCGTCGCTGCCGGTGCCGGCGAGCACCACCGCCACCGCATCGGCGTCCTGATCCTCGCCCAAGGCGACCAGGAAGGTGTCGAGGCCGCCCCGCTGCCCCGGCGTGTCCGTCTCCGCCGCGAGGCGGAATCGTCCCTGCGCCAGGGTGACGGTGCCGCCCTCGGGCAGGAGGTAGAGATGCCCGGCCTCGACCGCGGCGCCGTCCTCGACCGGCGCCTGCGGCAGGGCGACGGCACGGGCCAGCACGGTGCGCCAGCGCGCCTCGTCGATCGCCTCGCGCTGCTGCAGCGACACCACGACGGCGATGCCCGGCATCGCCGGCGCATGGGCGAGAAGGCGCTCCAGGGAGTCGATCGCGATCCCCGCCGCGCCGACGCCGACCACCAGCGGCCGCTCCGGGAACCGGCCGCCCGCGCCCTCGATGCCGGGTTCCGGACGGATCTTCCTCGCCAAGGGTCGTCGCCTCCGGTGCGTATTGTGTCCGAGGGGGTCGGGTCCGCTGCTGATGACCATACGCGTCGGGCGACGCGCTGTCAGGCCGAGCGGCGGCCATCCTGGGATTTCATCCAGGCCTCCCGATCCTCAGCCTCGCATCCCCGCGCGACGCCCCGCTTCGACACAGGTCCGACGGGCCGGTTGAACGGCCGGGCCGAGCCGCCTCAACGGCTGCGCGTCCCGGTCCGGCCGCCGATCCGGCGCTCGTAGTGCTTGGCGACCCGCAGGTGGCGCGAGATCGCGTAGTTCATCGCCGTGAGGAAGCCGTAGGCGCCGCGCACGCAGTGGCGCCGGCCGATATAGGCCTTGAGGAAGTTGCCCGGCAGCTCCACGAACAGGCGCCAGGTCGGGATCCGCACGCCCCGCGCCTCGAGGTCGTCGGCCTGCTGGTCGGAGTAGCGGTTGAGCTTGTCGAGCTGGTCGCCGAGCGAGCGGACCGAGAAGTGGTGGATCACCGCCCGCAGGCGCCCGACGGTGGCGCTCGCGTCGAGATCGACCCGGTCATGCACCGGCGAGGGCGAGTACCTGCCGCGGTCGCGGCGGTAGAGCCGCACGGGCCACAGCGTGTAGGCGAGGCGGTGCGGCCGCACCTCGCCGGGAAACACCTCGGCGATGCCGAGCGCGTAGGCCGGGTGCGGCGGCTCGCCGGCCTCGAACAGCCGGCGGATCTCGGCGGAGAGCTCCGGCGGCACCACCTCGTCGGCGTCGAGGTTCAGCATCCAGACGTGCCGGCACTGCTCCTCGGCGAAGCGCTTCTGCGGCCCGTAGCCGGGCCAGCCGCGCTCGATCACCCGCGCGCCGTAGGACGCGGCGAGCTCCCGCGTGCCGTCGGTGGAACCGGAATCGACTACGATCAGGTCGTCGGTCAGGTCGCGCACCGCCGCCAGGGTGGCGCCGATCCGGTCGGCTTCGTTGTGGGCGATGAGGAAGATCGAGAGGGGGAGGGGGGCGACCATGGACTGACGGCGGCGAGGATCCGGCCCGCTCGAACGAGCACCGGGGAGTCTGGAGCAGCCTCTAGAGCATCTTGGCCTTCCCTGGAAACCGGCTCGGGCTCGACAAGCCCGTCGGCGGGCGGGGGCGTGCCCTGGCGGCCACGGCCGGCCGCAGAAGCGCGGTTCGACCCCGCTGCCCCATTGGCGCCGCACCGATTTGGCTCATCCTTAAGGAGTGCCGGCGAGAATCGGGCGCGAGGCATCGCCGGCTGCCGCAGGGTTTCCCCTCGAGGCACGGCGCGGGGAGCGGTCTTGGCGGTAATGGGGTGTCTCGTGCGGAGTCGGACCTTGGGGATCCTCCTCGTCGCGGCCGGGCTCGGCGCCTGCGCGGGCACGCCCAAGGGCGTGCTGGCGCCGGTGGCCGCGACGGTGCCGGGGGCCTCGCGCGTCGACATGCTGGTGGCGACCACGCGCAAGACCGCCGCCAGTCCGGGCGAGATGTATTCGGGCGATCGCGGGCCGGCCCTGTCCTATGCCGACATCACGGTCTCGATCCCGCCGGACTCGGTGCGCCAGCCCGGCACGGTGCAGTGGCCGAAGGACTTGCCCGGCAACCCCGCCACCGATTTCGTGACCCTCAGGGCCGAGACCCTGGACCGGCCGGAAGCGGCCGCGCGCCTGCGCCACACCGCGCGGGCGGGCAAGCGCCACGTGCTGGTCTTCGTCCATGGCTTCAACAACCGCTTCGAGGACGCGGTCTACCGCTTCGCGCAGATCGTGCACGACACCAAGGCCGAGGTGGTGCCGGTGCTGTTCACCTGGCCGTCGCGCGGCAGCGTGCTCGCCTACGGCTACGATCGGGAGAGCACCAACTACTCGCGCAACGCCCTCGAAGGCGTGCTGCGGCGCCTCGCCCAGAACCCGGAGGTGGCCGAGATCACGGTGCTCGCCCACTCGATGGGCAACTGGCTGGTGCTCGAATCCTTGCGCCAGATGGCGATCCGCGACGGGCGCGTGGCCGGAAAGATCCGCGACGTGGTGCTGGCCGCTCCCGACGTCGACGTGGATCTGGCCCGCGAGGCATTTCGCGATATGGGCCCGGCCCGGCCGCGGCTCAGCCTGTTCGTCTCCCAGGACGACAACGCACTCGCGGTCTCGCGCCTGGTCTGGGGCAATTCCGGCGCCCGGCTGGGCGCGATCGATCCGAGCGCGGAACCCTATCGCAGCGAACTCGCCCGCGAGAACATCGCGGTCCTCAATCTCACCACCCTGAAGGGGAGCGACGCCCTCAACCACGGCAAGTTCGCCGGCAGCCCGCAGCTCGTGGCGCTTCTCGGCAACCGCCTCGCGCAGGGACAAACCATCACGGATTCCCGCGTGGGCCTGAGCGACCGCATCGTCCAGATGACCGCGGGCGCCGCCGCCACCGTCGGCACCGCCGCCGGCCTCGCGGTGTCGGGGCCGGTCGCGGTCATCGACCCCCAGAGCCGCGAAACGTATGGCGAGCACCTGCGCAACCTCGGCCAGGGTATCGGCGACACGGCCGAAGGAGCGGTGGATCTCGCCACCGCGCCGGCCCGGGCGCTCGGGGGGCGGTGAAAGCTCAGCCGATGGGGGGCGCCGCCCGCCGCCAGGAACCGTGCGCGACCTCGCCGTCCCGCACCGCCGCCGCGAGGGCCCGATGCAGGCCGTCGCGGTCGAGGGGGACGCAATAGGCGGGCTTCCCCCGCTCGAAGCGCCAGCTCTCCGCCAGGCCCCCGGCATCGACCGGATCGAACCCGAACTGGTCGATCAGCTCCGCGGCGACCGCCTTGGCGGACGGATCCTCGCCCGCGAGCGGCAGCGCCCGGCGCCCCGGTGCGCCCGCCCCTCGCCCATCCGTCTCGAGGTCCCGGGCCCGGATGGCGTTGAAGGCCTTGACGATCCGGGCCGCCGGGAGATGCTCGGCCAGGAGCCCGCTCGTCGTCGCCTGCCTCGCATCGAGCGCCGCGATGGGCCCGTCCCGCTCGGGGTAGTAGTTCATGGCGTCGAGGACGATCTTGCCGGCCAGAGCTGCCTCCGGCAGGGCCCGGTAGGCGTGGAGCGGGATCGCCGCCACCACGACCTCGCCGAATTCCGCCGCCTCCAAAGCCGTCCCGGTGCGGCAGCCGAGCTCGACGCCCAGGCTGAAGAGGCTGCGCGGCCCGCGGGAATTGGCCACCAGGACCGCGTGCCCCCGGCCGATGGCGTGGCGGGCGACGGCCTGGCCGACATAGCCGGCCCCGATGATTCCGATCTGCATGACGTCTCTCCTCGCGCTCTGAAGCGCTGCGTCTTGCGTAACTGGGCGGTGTCTGACGATAAATTGCGGTTCGGGCGTGGCATTCCCAACCAGCAGGGGGCAATCGTGGACCGGCTCACCAGCATGGCGGTGTTCGCGACGGCGGCGGATCTCGGCTCGTTCGCGGCGGCGGCGGCCGCCCTCGGGATGTCGCCCCAGATGGTCGCCAAGCATGTGGTGTCCCTGGAGACCCGGCTCGGCACGCGCCTCATCAACCGCACCACCCGCCGCCAGAGCCTGACCGAGTTCGGCCGTGCCTATCACGAGCGCTGCCGGGTGGTCCTGGCCGAGGCCGAGGCGGCGGACGCGCTCGCCGAGACGGTGCGGGCTCATCCGCGCGGCACGCTGCGGCTCAACGCGCCGGTGACCTTCGGCAGCCACGGCCTCGTGCCGCTGCTCACGCGCTACCTGCGGGACTGCCCGGAGGTGGAGGTGGATCTGAGCCTCTCCGACCGCATGGTCGATCCCGTCGAGGAAGGGTTCGAGGCGGTGATCCGCCTAGGCCCGCTCGCCGATTCGAGCCTGATCGCCCGGCCGCTGGCGCCCTACCGGCTGGTCGCCTGCGCGGCGCCGGCCTATCTCGCGACGAACGGCGTGCCGGCCTCGCCCGAGGACCTGGCCGGACACCAATGCCTCGACTTCTCGCATTGGCCGCGTGGCCGCGACTCGCTCTGGCGCTTCACCCGGGCGGGAGCCACCGTCGAGGCGCCGGCGGCCGGGCGGCTGCGCATCAACGACTTCCGCGCGTTGCTCGCCGCCGCCCGCGACGGGTTCGGGATCGTGCTCGGCGTCGAGACCGCCCTGCGGGACGACCTCGCGGCCGGCCGCCTCGTCCGGGTCCTGCCGGACTGGGAGGCGCCGTCG
>JAEWKL010000285.1 GCA_023386115.1 Pseudomonadota bacterium | reverse complement strand
ACCGACGACAGGCCCGCCTTCGCCCGGCAGGGCCGCGACTGGCCGAACCGCGAGACGAGCCGGTTCGCGACCGCCGGCGGCCTGACCTGGCACGTGCAGGAGGCGGGCGAGGGCCCGGTGCTGCTCCTCGTCCACGGGACCGGCGCGGCGACCCATTCCTGGCGCGGGCTGATGCCCCTGCTTGCCCGCGACTTCCGGGTGATCGCCCCCGACCTGCCGGGCCACGGCTTCACCGACCCGCTGCCGACGCCCTCGCTGCCGCGCATGGCCCGGGCGCTCGCCGACCTTCTGCGCAGTCTCGGCGTCGCTCCCGAGGTCGCGGTCGGCCATTCCGCCGGCGCCGCGATCCTGGCCCGGCTCTGCCTCGACGGGGCGCTGTCGCCGCGCCTCCTCGTCGGGCTCAACGCGGCCTTGAAACCCTTCCCAGGCATGGCCGGCTTCCTCTTCCCGGCCATGGCCCGCGCCCTGTTCCTCAACCCGGTCACGCCGCGGGTCTTCGCCTGGTCGGCGGATCGCGCGGCGGTGGAGCGGCTGATCCACGGCACCGGCTCGACCCTGGACCGCACCGGCCTCGACCTCTATCGCCGGCTGTTCCAGTCGCCCGGCCACGTCGCCGGGGCGCTGGGCATGATGGCGCATTGGGACCTCGTCCCCCTCGACCGCGACCTGCCCCGCCTCAGCCCTCCGCTGCTCCTGATCGTCGGCGGGCAGGACCGCACCATCGCCCCGGACGTGTCGTTCGGCCTCGCCGACCGCCTCGGCAGCCGGGCGCGGGTCGAGCTGCTGCGCAGCCTCGGCCATCTGGCGCATGAGGAGAAGCCGGAGGTGGTGGCGGAGCTGATCCGGGCCGCGGCGGTGCAGGCCTGAGCCCCGGCAAAGCCGCACCTTCGCCGCCGACTTTCCCGCTTGCCACCCGCCTCGACCGCGACGATAGTGTCAACTTATGTTGACACTCGACGACGCGCCGCTGCGGGTCACGTCCGCCCGGCGCCGCCCCCATGCGGTGGTGATCGGCAGCGGCTTCGGCGGGCTCGCGGCAGCGATCCGGCTCGGCGCGCGGGGTTACCGGGTGAGCGTGCTGGAGCGCCTGGACCAGCCCGGCGGACGGGCGCGGGTGCACCGGCAGGACGGGTTCGCCTTCGATGCCGGGCCGACCATCGTCACCGCACCGTTCCTATTCGAGGAATTGTGGGCTCTCTGCGGGCGCTCCCTCGCCGACGACGTGACGCTCGTGCCGATGCGGCCGTTCTACCGCATCCGCTTCGACGACGGCGCCACCTTCGCGATGTGCGGCGAGGCGGAGGCGATGCGCGCCGAGGTCGAGCGCCTGTCGCCCGGCGAGGCTCCCGCCTATGACCGCTTCATGGCGCTCTCGGACGAGCTGTGCCGGGTCGGGTTCGAGCAGCTCGGGGCGGTGCCGTTCGGGCGGCTCACCGACATGCTGCGCATCACCCCCGACCTCCTGCGGATCGGCGGCCACCGCAGCGTCTACGGCCTCGTCTCGTCGGTGTTCCGCGACGAGCGCCTGCGCACGGCGTTCAGCTTCCACCCGCTCCTCATCGGCGGCTCGCCGTTCCGGGCGAGCGCGCTCTACTGCCTGATCGCCGCCCTGGAGCGGCGCTGGGGCGTGCATTCGGCGCTCGGCGGCACCGGCGCCCTGGTGCGCGGGATGGTGCGCCTGATCGAGGGCCAGGGCGGCGAGGTCCGCTGCGGCGCCGAGGTCGCGCGCATCCTGGTGACGAACGGCATCGCGCGGGGCGTGGCGCTCGCCGACGGCACCGAGCTTCCCGCCGAGGTGGTGGTGTCGAATGCCGATTCGGCCGTCACGGCCCTCCACCTGCTCCCGCCGGAGGCGCGGGGCTGGCGCGAGCGGCGGCTCGACCGCGCGCATTCCTCGATGGGGCTGTTCGTCTGGTATTTCGGCACGAAACGGACCTATGCGGAGCTTGCCCACCACACGATCCTGCTCGGGCCGCGCTATCGCGGGCTCCTCGACGACATCTTTACCGCCAAGGTGCTGGCCGAGGACATGAGCCTCTACCTGCACCGCCCGACCGCGACCGACCCGAGCGTCGCGCCGCCGGGCCACGACGCGTTCTATGCCCTCGTGCCGGTCCCGAACCTCGCCGGCGGCCAGGATTGGGCGAGGCTCGCCGAGCCGTTCCGCCGGCGCATCGCCGCGCGCCTCGAAGCCACGCTCCTGCCCGGCCTGTCGGACTCCCTCGTCACCTCCCGGGTGACGACGCCGCAGGATTTCTCCGACGACTTCCTGGCCTTCCGCGGCTCGGGCTTCGGCCTCGAACCGATCCTGACCCAGAGCGCGTATTTCCGCCCGCATAACCGCTGCGGCGCGGTACGCCACCTCTACCTCGTCGGCGCCGGCACCCATCCGGGGGCCGGGCTGCCGGGCGTGCTCTCCTCCTCGAAGATCCTCGATCGCGTGGTGCCGGATGCTGCCGTCTTCGCCTGATGCGCCTCTCGCCCGCCCCTCCGACCACGCCGCCTGCCGGGCGGCGATCCGGGCCGGCTCGCGCAGCTTCTACGCCGCCTCGTGGCTGCTGCCCCGGGCGGTGCGCCGGGACGCCTACGGGCTCTACGCCTTCTGCCGCCTCTCCGACGATGCGGTGGACGGGGCGGGCGCCCGGGCCGACGCGGTCCCGCGCC
>JAEWKL010000589.1 GCA_023386115.1 Pseudomonadota bacterium | reverse complement strand
TGCCGGAGCCGGTGGCGGTGCTGGCCGCGCTCCCCGATGCACCGCCCTCCGCCTTCACCTGGCGCGGCACCCGCCGCCGGGTGGCGCGGGCCGACGGGCCGGAGCGCATCTTCGGCGAATGGTGGCTCGCCGACGACGAGGTCGCGGCGACCCGGGACTATTACCGGGTCGAGGACGAGACCGGCGCCCGCTACTGGCTGTTTCGCGATGCCCTGACGAAGGACGGCGCGCGCTGGTGGCTGCACGGCTTAGGGGAAGCGGGCCTGGGAGGGGCGTGATGAGCGTCGAACTCCAGGTCACCACCCACTACTCGTTCCTGCGCGGCGCCTCCTCGCCCGAGGAGCTTTTTGCCGCCGCCGCCCTCCTCGGCATCCGGGCGCTCGCCGTCACCGACCGCAACACCCTCGCCGGGGTGGTGCGGGCCCACGCCGCCGCGCGCACCACCGGCTGCCGCCTGATCATCGGCTGCCGGCTCGACCTCGCCGAGGGCTGGAGCCTTCTCGTCTATCCCACCGACCGGGCGGCCTATGGGCGGCTCTGCCGGCTCCTCACGCTCGGCCGCACGCGCGCGCGGGCGCCAGGCGGCGGTTGCCACCTGACAACCGCGGATGTCGCCGCATGGAGCCAGGGTCTCGTGGCGGTGCTGCCGGCCGACCGGCCGGACGATGCCCTCACGCAGCGCCTGCGTCTCCTGAAGGCGATCTTCGGACAAAGCCTCTCCTGTGGCCTGTCGCGCCGCTTCGGCGTCAACGATCATCTGCGCCTGGACGGGATCGCGAGCCTCGCCAGGGCCGCGCGAGTGCCGCCGGTCGTCCTCGGCGACGTGCTCTACCACGTGCCCGAGCGGCGGATGATGCAGGACGTGGTCACCTGCATCCGCCTGAAGACCACCATCGCGACGGCGGGATTCGCCCGCGAGCGCCATGCCGGGCGCCACCTGCACGAGCCCGCCGAGACCGCCCGCCTGTTCGCCCGCCACCCGGAGGCCCTGGCGCGCGCCGCTTCGATCGCCGAATCCTGCCGCTTCTCGCTGGATGAGCTGACCTACACCTATCCGGACGAGGCCGGGGAGGATGGTCGCCCGGCGCAGGTGCGCCTCGCGGCGATGACCTGGGAGGGCGCGGCCCGACGCTACCCGGCCGGGGTGCCGGAGGCGGTGCGCAGGCAGCTTGGCGACGAGCTCGCCCTCGTCGCCAAGAAGGCCTACGCGCCGTACTTCCTCACCGTCGAGGCGATCGTCCGCTACGCCCGCAGCCAGGGCATCCTGTGCCAGGGCCGCGGCTCGGCGGCGAACTCGGCGATCTGCTGGTGCCTCGGCATCACCGCCATCGATCCGGTGGAGCAGGGGCTGCTCTTCGCCCGCTTCATCAACGAGACCCGCGACGAGCCGCCGGACATCGACGTCGATTTCGAGCACGAGCGCCGGGAGGAGGTGATCCAGTGGATCTACGCCACCTATGGCCGCGAGCGGGCGGCGCTCACCGCCACGGTGATCCGCTACGGCGCCCGCGGCGCAGTGCGGGAGGTCGGCAAGGTGCTGGGCGTGCCGGAGGACGTCACCGGGGCGCTCGCCCGCCTGGTCTGGGGCTGGTCGCGCGAAGGCGTCGGCGAGCGCGAGGCGAAGGCGCTCGGCCTCGACCTCTCCGCGCGCAGCTTGCGGCTCACCCTGGAGATCGCCCGGGCGCTGATCGGCACGCCGCGCCATTTCGGCCAGCATCCCGGCGGCTTCGTCCTCACCCTCGACCGGCTCGACGCGCTCTGCCCGGTGGTCCCGGCCCGGATGGAGGACCGCCAGATCATCGAGTGGGACAAGGACGACATCGAAGCCTTGCGCTTCATGAAGGTCGACGTGCTCGGCCTCGGCATGCTCGGTTGCCTGCGCCGGGCCTTCGCGCTCCTGGCCGAGCACAGGCCCGAGACGAATCCGCCGCAAGAGATCGCCGACATTCCGCCGGGCGACGAGCCGACTTACGCGATGATCCGGCGCGCCGACACGATCGGGGTCTTCCAGATCGAGAGCCGGGCGCAGATGGCGATGCTGCCGCGGATGCAGCCGCGAAACCTCTACGACCTCACGATCGAGGTCGCGATCGTGCGGCCGGGCCCGATCCAGGGCGACATGGTCCATCCCTACCTGCGCCGGCGCCGCGAGATCGACCCGGTCACCTATCCGACCAAGGAACTGGAGAGCGTGCTCGGGCGCACCCTCGGCGTGCCGTTGTTCCAGGAGCAGGCGATGCAGGTCGCGATCGTCGCCGCCGGCTTCACCGCCGCCGAGGCCGACGGCCTGCGCCGCGCCATGGGCACCTTCAAGGGCGACGGCACGATCAACCTCTACGAGGACAAGCTCGTCCGCGGCATGATCGCCAACGGCTACGACCCCGACTTCGCCGCCCGCACCTATCGCCAGCTCGAAGGCTTCGGCTCCTACGGCTTTCCGGAGAGCCACGCCGCCTCCTTCGCCCTCATCGCCTACGCCTCGTCCTGGCTGAAATGCCGCCATACCGAGGTCTTTTGCTGCGCGCTCCTCAACGCCCAGCCGATGGGCTTCTACGCCCCGGCCCAGATCGTGCGCGACGCCCGCGCCCACGGCGTCGAGGTGCGGCCGATCAGCGTCAATGCCTCGCGCTGGGACTGCACCCTGGAGCCGGCGGGAGACGGGCGGCTCGCGGTGCGCTTGGGCCTGCGGCTGGTGCGCGGCCTGCCCAATGCCGACGGCGCCCGGATCGCCACGGTGCGCGAGGCCGAACTCTTTCGCTCGGTCGAGGACCTGTGGCGCCGGGCCGGGCTCTCGCTGAAGGGCCTGCGCTGCTTGGGCAGCGCCGACGCCTTCGCGTGCCTCGGCCTGGGGC
>JAEWKL010000189.1 GCA_023386115.1 Pseudomonadota bacterium | reverse complement strand
ACCCGGCGGTGAGCGGCACCGCGCGGCCGGCGCCGCCGACCCGGGCCGGCACCAGGGCGTCGCCCTTGTGGGTGCGCTGCGCCTCAGGCCGGGTGCGGGCATCCACCTTCAGGTCCGGGCGCAACGGCTCGGCGTCGAGGGCGAGGCGCAGAGATCCGGTGAGAAGGGGACCTGTGAGGCTGATCGGCGACAGGCTAGCTTGTGACAGGGACACTTGCGTGATCAGGCCCCGCTCCGGCAGCGGCGGCATCCCACGGGGCACCAGGCGCGCGACGGCACTCGACCCGAGCGAGGATTCGTAGCCGGCCGAGGCCGTGAACGAGACCAGGACGCCGAGGCCGACCGCCCAGGGCGCGACGGCCGCACCGAGCCAGCGCATCCCCTTGGTCCGCCGGACCTGCCGTCGGCGCAGGTCGCGCTTGCGCAAGTACCGCCTGCTCACAGCCTCGACCCCACTCTCGCACGAGCCCGCCCGGCCCGCGCGGGACCGACGATCTAACCGGGAGTGTCGCGGGGTATGGTTGAGCGTTGGTTAAGCCGAAGCGGGAGTGCGCAACCGCCCGGCGAGGTCCACGGCCCGCGCGGCGTAGATCACCGGAAGCTCGGCCCGCACGCCCCGCACCGAAACGGTCTCGACCCGCAGGCCGTCGAGGGCGAGTCCTGCACGCTCCGCCGCCTCGGCCGAGGCGACGAGCTGCACGTCGGCGGCCTTGGCGAGGGATTCGAGCCGGCTCGCCAGGTTCACCGCCGGGCCGATCACCGACATCCCCCGGCTCGCGCCGTAGCCGAGGCGCCCGAGCACCAGCGGGCCGGCATGCAGGCCCATCGCCATCCTGAGCGCCGCCGGCAGCTCGGCGGCGAGTCGCCGGTTGAGTTCGGCCACCGCGCCGTCGATGCGGCCCGCGGCCGCGAAGGCCGCCCGGCAGGCGGGGCCGATCCCGTCCGGATGGGTGAACAGGGCCAGGAGCCCGTCGCCCGCATAGCCGCCGATCCAGCCCCCCGCCGCCTCGATCTCGCGCCCGGCCGCCTCGAAGAAGTGGTTGAGGATGAACACCACGTCGAAGGGCAGCTTGCGCTCGGAGAGCGGCGTGAAGCCGCGAATGTCGACGAACAGGATCGCCACCTCGCGCTCGATCCCGGCAACATCCGTATTGGTCAGGTGCTCGCCCGCGGAGTCGCGGCGCGGGTCGAGGATGCGCACCAGAGCCACGTCGCCGGAGGGCCGCGCCTGACAGGCGAGGCGCACGTTGCCGGGCGCGCCGATCGCCCGCAGGGCGGAGGCCTCCTGGGGGCCTGGAGCCGACAGGTTTGCCTCGCCGCCGACCACCAGCACCCGGCAGGTCGAGCAGCGCCCGCGCCCGCCGCAGACCGAGACATGCGGCACCCGGTTCGCCCGGCTGATCTCGAGGAGCGTCGGGCCCTCCAGGCTCTTCACGGTCGGCCCGCCGACATACGCGACGCTGAAGCGCCGGGCCCGCAGGGTCGCGGCCGCCCGGATCAGCACCACCCCGAGCGCCAGCGCGACAGCGGCGTAGACCGCCCCCGTGACGGTGCCGCCCCAGGCGGCGATGGACGGATCGACGCTCGGCACCGGCCAGCGGGCATCGAGGTCGGGCGCGTCGAAGCGGCGCGCCAGCACCCGGTCCCGCTCCATGATGCGGCCCTGCGTCACGATGCCGGCGAGCGCCGCGGCCGGCAGGCCGAAGGCCGGCACGGCGAGCAGCGGCGTCATCCGCCGGTAGAGCGGCGACAGGCGCAGCCAGGCATGCAGGCCAAGGCATCCGTGCAGCCAGACCACCAGCAGCAACGCGGTCTGGTAGCCCATGCCGTCCGGCCAGATGCGGGCGATCACGTAGGCGTAGTTGGTGCGGGTGCCGTCCACCAGATTGGTGACCCGCGTCCCCAGCACGTGCGGCACCAGCAGGAACGGGATCGCGACGCCCAGCAGCGTCTGCGCCGCCTCCCAGGGCGGCATCCTGAGCGTTCGCCGCTCGGCGAGCCGCACCAGCGCGAAGGCGACGTGGGCGAGGAGCGAGAGGCCGAGGATCAGGCTGCCGGGAAGCGACCGCGTGACGGCGACCCGCCAGCGGGCGACGTCCATCATCGTGTCGAGGCCGACGAGGCCGAGCGCGTGATTGGCGAAGTGCGTGCCCGCGAAGGCGAACAGGACCAGCCCCGAGACCAGCCGCAGGCGCTGCGCGAGCGAGCCGCGCCACAGGCGGGCGCCGACCTCCGGGGCCGGGCCGACGGCGGGAGGCGGCGGGCGCATGGGGTCCTCTCGTCGGGCGGCAGGCCGTCCGGGAGGACGGCCTGCCGCGCGTGTCAGCTCACGCCTCGCCGCGGCCCTTCACCTTGAGCGCCGCCTGCGCGGCGGCGAGCCGGGCGATCGGCACGCGGAAGGGCGAGCAGGAGACGTAGTCGAGGCCGGTATCCTGGCAGAAGGCGATCGAGGCCGGGTCGCCGCCATGCTCGCCGCAGATGCCGAGCTTCAGCTTGTCCCGCACCGCCCGGCCGCGCTCGGCGGCGAGCCGCACGAGTTCGCCGACGCCTTCCTGGTCGATCGACACGAAGGGGTCGGAGGCCAGGATGCCGCGCTGCGTGTAGGGCCCGAGGAACCGGCCGGCATCGTCACGGCTGATGCCGAGGGTCGTCTGGGTCAGGTCGTTGGTGCCGAAGGAGAAGAACTCCGCCGTCTGGGCGATGTCGCCGGCCCGCAGGGCGGCACGCGGCAGCTCGATCATCGTGCCGACCTGGTACTCGACCTCGCTGCCGGTCTCCGAGGCCACGGCTTTCGCCATCGCGTCGATGCGGGCCTTGACCAGGTCGAACTCGGTGCGGGTGAAGACCAGCGGCACCATCACCTCGGCGATGATCGGCGTGCCGGTCTGCTTGGCGGCCTCGACGGCGGCCTCGAAGATGGCGCGCGCCTGCATCTCGGCGATCTCCGGATAGAGGATCGCCAGCCGGCAGCCGCGGAAGCCGAGCATCGGGTTGAACTCGTGCAGCTCGTTCATCCGGCGCCGCACCTTGTCCTCCTGGACGCCAGTGGCGGCGGCGACCTCGCCGATCTCCTTGTCGGAGTGGGGCAGGAACTCGTGCAGCGGCGGATCGAGGAGCCGGATCGTCACCGGCAGGCCCGACATGATGGTGAACAGCTCGACGAAGTCCTGGCGCTGGTACGGCAGGAGCTTGGCGAGCGCCGCGCGGCGGCCCTCCGCGTCGTCGGCCAGGATCATCTCGCGCATCGCCACGATGCGCTCCTCCTGGAAGAACATGTGCTCGGTGCGGCACAGGCCGATGCCCTCGGCGCCGTACTTGCGGGCGGTGCGGGCGTCGAGCGGCGTCTCGGCGTTGGTGCGGACCTTCATGGTGCGGACCTTGTCCGCCCATTCCATCAGCGCCGCGAAGTCGCCCGACAATTCGGGCTCGATCATCTCGACGGCGCCCTGCATTACCTGGCCGTTCGAGCCGTCGATGGTGATGCGGTCGCCGGCCTTGAGGGTGACGCCGCCGACCGACAGGGTGCGGGCGGCGTAGTCGACGCGGATCGAGCCGGCGCCGGAGACGCAGGGCTTGCCCATGCCGCGGGCAACCACCGCCGCGTGCGAGGTCATGCCGCCGCGGGTGGTCAGGATGCCTTCCGCGGCGTGCATGCCGTGGATGTCCTCCGGCGAGGTCTCGACGCGGACCAGGATGACCTTGCGCTCGGCCTTCTTGGCGGCCTCGGCCTCCTCGGAATTGAACACGATCTCGCCCGAGGCCGCGCCCGGCGAGGCCGGCAGGCCGGTGGCGATCACCTTGCGCTCGGCCTTCGGGTCGATGGTCGGGTGGAGCAGCTGGTCGAGGGAAGCGGGCTCGACGCGACCGACCGCCTCCTCGTGGGTGATGAGGCCTTCCGCCGCCAGCTCCACGGCGATGCGGAGCGCGGCCTTGGCGGTGCGCTTGCCGTTGCGGGTCTGCAGCATCCAGAGCTTCCCGGTCTCGACCGTGAACTCCATGTCCTGCATGTCGCGGTAATGGTGCTCGAGCAGGCCGTAGATCCGCACCAGCTCGGCATAGGCCTCCGGCATCGCCCGCTCCATCGAGGGCTTGTCGGAGCCGGATTCGCGGCGGGCGGCCTCGGTGATGTCCTGCGGCGTGCGGATGCCCGCCACCACGTCCTCGCCCTGCGCGTTGATCAGGAACTCGCCGTAGAGCGCCTTCTCGCCGGTGGAGGGGTTGCGGGTGAAGGCGACGCCGGTCGCCGAGGTCTCGCCCATGTTGCCGAAGACCATGGCCTGGACGTTGACCGCGGTACCCCAGCTCGCCGGGATGTTGTGCAATTCGCGGTACTTGTTGGCGCGCGGGTTCATCCACGAGCCGAACACCGCGCCGATCGCGCCCCAGAGCTGGGCCTGCGGGTCCTGCGGGAAGTCCTGGCCGAGCTCGCGCTTCACCAGCGCCTTGTACTCGCCGATCAGGTGCTTCCAGTCGGCGGCGCCGAGCTCGGTATCGAGGGTGAGGCCCTTCTCGTCCTTGTAGCGCTCCAGCACCTCCTCGAAGGAATGGTGCTCCACACCGAGCACCACGTTCGAGTACATGGTGATGAAGCGGCGGTAGCTGTCATAGGCGAAGCGCTCGTCGCCGGCGCCGCGGGCCAGCGCCTCGACCGTGGTGTCGTTGAGGCCGAGATTGAGCACCGTGTCCATCATGCCGGGCATCGAGGCCCGGGCGCCGGAGCGCACCGAGACCAGGAGCGGCGACTCGGCATCGCCGAAGCGGCGACCGGTCAAGGAGCCCACCGCTTCGAGCGCCGCGGCGACCTGGCCCTCCAGCTCCGGCGGGTATTGCCGGTCGTGGTCGTAGTAGTAGGTGCAGACCTCGGTCGTGATGGTGAAGCCCGGCGGCACCGGGAGCCCGAGATTCGACATCTCCGCGAGGTTCGCGCCCTTGCCCCCGAGCAGGTCGCGCATCGCCGACTTCCCCTCGGCCTTGCCGTCGCCGAAGGTGTAGACCCACTTCGCCATCTCACTTCCGGCCATGTCTCTCGTCCGTTCGTAGCGGCTGCCGCCTGACGTCCCGCCGGGGTTGGACCATTCGCAACCCCAACGCAAGCTGAACGGCAGTGCCGTCCAGCGCCCTCGTGCGCGGAGAGTCCCTCAGTCCGGCTTCTGCGGCGACTATAGCACCCGGCTTTCGGGCGGCGACCGCTCAGGCGAGCTGGACGATGAGCCCGTTCTGGATCGTCACACGCCGGTCCATCCGACCCGCCAGTTCCAGGTTATGGGTGGCGATGAGGGCCGCGACCCCGGAGGCGCGCACCAGCGAGACCAGGATCGCGAAGACGTGGCCCGCCGTCTGCGGGTCGAGATTGCCGGTTGGCTCGTCGGCGAGCAGCAGCCGCGGGCCGTTGGCGAGCGCGCGCGCGATGGCGACGCGCTGCTGCTCGCCGCCGGACAATTCCGCCGGTCGGTGGCTCAGCCGCTCCTTGAGACCAAGGAACGACAGGAGTTCCGAGGCGCGGGACCGCGCCTCACCTGCCGGGAGGCCGCGGATGAGCTGGGGCAGCACCACGTTCTCCAGCGCCGAGAATTCCGGCAGCAGGTGGTGCGACTGGTAGACGAAGCCCATCTCCTCGCGCCGCATCCGGGTACGGGCGGCGTCGTCCATCTGGGCGCTCGGCTGGCCGCCGATATAGACCTCGCCGCCATCCGGCCGCTCCAGCAGGCCGGCGACGTGGAGCAGGGTCGACTTGCCGGTGCCGGACGGCGCCACGAGAGCCACGATCTCGCCGGGCCAGATCGCGAGATCCGCCCCGCGCAGGATCTCGAGATGGCCGGCCCCTTGCGCGTAGCGTCGCTCGACCTGGGCGAGGAAGAGGGCCGGGACCGGCTGCTGCTGGGTGTCGTCCATCGGCGTCAGGCGCCCCTCGCCGGCATGCGCGGGGCGGGGATCGGGGGATAGACGGGTCGCGGCATCCGGTACGTACTCGGGAACAGGATCGGGGGGCGAAGGCCCGAAGGCTCAGCCGTAGCGCAGGGCCTGCACCGGGTCGAGCCGGGCGGCGCGCCAGGACGGGTAGAGGGTGGCGAGGAGCGACAGCACCATCGACATCAGGACGACGGCGACGACCTCGCTGGCATTGGTCTCGGACGGGATCTCCGACAGGAAGCGTACCGTCGGGTCCCAGGCGCCCGGGAAGAGCGTGCGCTGGATCACCGTGAGGTTCGCCGAGAAGACCAGTCCGAGGACGAAGCCGGCGAGCGTGCCGAGGATGCCGATCGAGGCTCCGGTGATCAGGAACACCCGCATGATCGCCCCTCGCGTCGCCCCCATGGTGCGCAGGATCGCGATGTCGCTCGACTTGTCCTTCACCAGCATGATCAGCCCGGAGACGATGTTGAGCGCCGCCACCAGCACGATCAGCGTCAGGATGATGAACATCACGTTGCGCTCCACCTCGAGGGCGGAGAAGAAGGTGCGGTTGCGCTGGCGCCAGTCGGTGATCAGCACCGGGCGCTCGGCGGCGAGTTCCAGCTCGCCCCGCGCCTCGCCGACGGAATCGGCGTTGTCGAGGAAGATCTCGATCACCGAGACGTCGCCGTCGCGGTTGAAGAATCCTTGAGCTTCGGTCAACGGCATGTACACGAAGGTGCCGTCGAACTCGGACATGCCGACCTCGAACACCGCCGCCACGGTGTAGCTCTTGATCCGCGGCGCGGTGCCGAACGGGGTCGTGGCGCCCTTCGGCGTGGCGAGCGTAATCGTGTCGCCGGATTGCAGCCCGAGGGATTCGGCGAGCCGCTTGCCGATGGCGACGCCGCCGCCGGTGTCGAAGTTCTCCAGCGTACCGCCCCGGATGGTCTTGGCGACGGAGGGAATCTTCTTCAGGTCGTCGGCCCGCACGCCGCGGACCAGCACGCCGGAGCCGCCGAATTGCGACGAGGCGAAGGCCTGGCCTTCGACCATCGGCAGGGCGAGGTGGACGCCCGCCACCTTGCCGAGCCGGTCCGACAGGTCGGCGAAGTCGGTCAGCGGCCGGTCAATCGGCGCGACGAAGATATGGCCGTTGATGCCGACGATCTTGCTCAAGAGCTCCTTGCGAAAACCGTTCATCACCGAGAGCACGATGATGAGGGTGGCCACACCCAGCATGATGCCGAGGAACGAGAACAGGGCGATGACCGAGACGAAGCCCTCTTTCCGCCGGGTGCGCAGGTAGCGCCCGGCGATCGTCCACTCGAAGGGCGCGAAGGGCAGCGTGCCGCCCCCGCCGTGCGCCCCGAGAAGCGCGCCGACCTTCGGCAGGCGGTCGCGGATGGCGGCGAGGGCCATCGGCTCAAGCCGTCCGGTTCTGGCGCAGGTAGGCCGGCACGGCGTCGGGCGCCACGGTCTCGCGGGCGCCGGTGGCGCGGCGCTTCACCTCGACCTTGCCCTCGGCCAGGCCCTTCGGCCCGACGATGACCTGCCAGGGCAAGCCGATCAGGTCGGCGGTGGCGAACTTGCCCCCCGGGCGCTCGTCGCGGTCGTCGTAGAGCACCGTGAGGCCGGCGTCCTCCAGCTCGCCCTGGAGCTTGGCGCAGGCCGCATCCGTGGCGGAATCGCCGACCTTGAGGTTGAGGAGCGCGACGTCGAAGGGCGCCACCGCGTCCGGCCACACGATGCCGGCCTCGTCGTGGCCGGCCTCGATGATCGCCGCCACCAGCCGGCTCGGCCCGATGCCGTACGAGCCCATATGGACCGGGCGCTCCTGCCCGTCCGGCCCGGTGACCTTCGCGCCCATCGGCTCCGAGTACTTGGTGCCGAAATAGAAGATGTGGCCGACCTCGATGCCGCGGGCGGCCATCTGCTCACCCTCCGGCACGGCCGCGAAGGCGGCGACGTCGTGCATCTCGGAGGTGGCGGCGTAGCGCGAGGTCCAGTGGTCGACGGTCGCCTGGAGCCCTGTGACGTCGTCGAAGTCGGTCGACGCCTCGGGAGTCGCGAAATCGAGATAGGCGCGGTCGCAGAAGACCTCGCTCTCGCCGGTCTGGGCCAGGATGATGAATTCGTGGGAGAGATCGCCGCCGATCGGCCCGGTCTCGGCCCGCATCGGGATCGCCTTGAGGCCGAGCCGCGCGAAGGTGCGCAGGTAGGCGACGAACATCTTGTTGTAGGAGTGCCGCGCGCCGGCCTGGTCGAGGTCGAACGAGTAGGCGTCCTTCATCAGGAACTCGCGCGAGCGCATCGTGCCGAAGCGCGGCCGCACCTCGTCGCGGAACTTCCACTGGATGTGGTAGAGGTTCTTCGGCAGGTCCTTGTAGGAGCGCACGGCCGAGCGGAAGATTGCCGTGATCATCTCCTCGTTGGTCGGCCCGAACAGCATGTCGCGCTCGTGCCGGTCCTTGATGCGCAGCATCTCCTTGCCGTACGCGTCGTAGCGGCCCGACTCGCGCCAGAGGTCCGCCGACTGGATCGTCGGCATCAAGAGCTCGATGGCGCCGGAGCGGTCCTGCTCGGCCCGGATGATGTCGGTGACCCGGTTGAGCACCCGCAGGCCCAGCGGCAGCCAGGCATAGATGCCGGCCGCCTCCTGGCGGATCATGCCGGCGCGCAGCATCAGCCGGTGCGAGACGATCTCGGCTTCCTTGGGCGTCTCGCGCAGGATGGGCAGGAAGTAGCGGCTGAGACGCATGTCGGACCTTGGCGTGGCAGGCAGGTGGCGTGTCGTCGGGGCAGGACCCCGCCGGGGACGATTGACCCCCGGGGAACGCCCTTTTGCACGCTTCCGGCCCCGTTCGCAAAACATGAAACGTGGGGCCGGCGTACCGACCGGCCTCCTCCCCCGCGCCCGACGCGGGTCGGGGAAAGAAAATACGCCGGCCATGCAAAAAAACGCATCAACCTGCTCGTAGCCAGGTGACAATGCGAATTCTTCTTCCTATAAGCGTCCTCGCGATGATGCGCAGGCAGGCCGAACGGCGCCGCGCAAGGTCCGAGTCTCGGGAGGAAAAACCAGCCTCAACGCCCGCACGGGTGAACAACAGAGCATCGGCTGGTATCAACATTCAGAAAGCTATCAAGCAAGGCTTCCGAGCCTTGCTTTTTTATTTTGCGCTTCGGCGTCGAGGTTCCGCACTTGCGATGATGGTCCGCGACCTTGTGAGGCCGCGGCCTGTCACAATCCGGCGAGCGGGAAAGCCGCGACTGCCACGATGAACACCACGTCCGACACGAGCGTGGTCCACACCGCCTTGCGGCGCATCTGCGGCTTGTGCGGCGCGCCGAGATCCTGCCCCGGCACGATCACCTCGGTGCCGTCCGGTGCGGCCCGGAACGGCAGCACGGCGAAGAGCACCGTCCACCACACCACGAAGTAGAGCGCCCCCGCCCCGAACCCGCTGAGGCGAAAGCCCCCGACCGCCAGCGCCAGCACCGGCAGCATCAAGAGGATGCAGACCGCGAGGGTGCGGGGGATCGAGGCGGTGGCGCGGTCGAGGAGCGCGTCCACGGTCACGCCTGCTCCAGCTCGACCAGGGTGCCGAGGAAGTCCTTCGGGTGCAGGAACAGCACGGGCTTGCCGTGGGCCCCGATTCGCGGCTCGCCGGTGCCGAGGATGCGCGCGCCTTGCGCCTTCAGCCTGTCGCGGGCCGCCAGGATGTCGTCGACCTCGTAGCAGACATGGTGGATGCCGCCGCCCGGGTTGCGTTCCAGGAAGGCGTTGATCGGCGAGTCCGCGCCCAGCGGCTCCAGCAGCTCGATCTTGCTGTTGGGAAGTTCGACGAAGATCACCGTCACGCCGTGCTCCGGCTGGGGCAGCGGCGCCGACAGGGTCGCGCCGAGCGTGTCGCGATACACCTTCGCCGCAGCCTCGAGATCCTTCACCGCGATGGCGACGTGGTTGAGCCTGCCGATCATGGGGGTGTTCCTCCGGTGGTCCGTGGGGGTGTTGTTGGTTTCAGGGTGCCGTGCGGGATGGCGCTACGGCAAGAGCCGTGTTTGTGCCCGGACGCTCCCGCATGAAGCACGACGCCTGAACCCTCCCCCGCACAGGGGGGAGGGTTGAAGTGTCGCGTCTCGCTGACGCTCCGTCTCAGACCTCCACCACCATCACGTGGCAGGCCGGCTTCTTGCCCCACACCTCGTTGACGGCCGAGCGGATCGCCCGGTCGACGGCGTTCTCCACCGCCTCCGAATCCCGCCGCTTCACCCGCGACAGCCCATTGACCGTCCGCTCGACCGCGTCGCCGATGACGTCGATGATGACCTCGCCCTTGCGGCCGTAGCTCGGCAGGCCCATCAGGTCGATCGAGGGCTCGCCCTTGACCTCGCCGTTGCGGTCGAGCGCGATCGCTACCGAGACGATGCCCGTGAAGGCGAGCTTGCGCCGCTCGGGGATGGCGCGGTCGTTCGAATCGACCAGGACGTTGCCGTCCTTGTAGATCCGCCCGCTCTTGACGTGGGTGACGATCTCGGGCTCGCCGGGAGCCAGGCGGATCAGGGTGCCGTTGCGGGCCTTCATCACCTGGTCGACGCCCTGCTTGCGGGCGAAGGTGGCGTGCTCGGCGAGATGCAGCGCCTCGCCGTGCACCGGCACCGCGATGCGGGGCTTGGTCCAGCGATACATCGCCGCCATCTCGTCGCGCCGCGGATGGCCCGAGACGTGGACGAGCTCGGTGCGGTCGGTGATGACCTGGATGCCGGCCTCGATCAGGTCGTTGATGATCGCGCCGACCGCCCGCTCGTTGCCGGGGATCGCCCGCGAGGAGAAGATCACCCGGTCGCCGGGCGACAGCGCGATCTCCGGATGCTCGTCGCGGGAGACGCGGGCGAGGGCCGCCCGCGCCTCGCCCTGCGAGCCGGTGAGCAAAGCCACCACCTTCTCGCGCGGCAGGTAGCCGTAGGCCTCGGCGCCGCGGATCTCCGGCAGCCCGTCGAGGTAGCCGCACTCGCGGGCGACGTCGATCACCCGGTCCATGGCCCGGCCGACCGCGACCACGTCGCGGCCGCAGGCCTGGGCGGCGAGGCAGACGGCCCGCATGCGGGCGACGTTCGACGCGAAGGTCGTGACCGCGACCCGATGCGGTGAGTTGCGGATCAGCTCGGCGAGGTGATCGGCCACCTCCGACTCGCTCGGCGAGCGGCCCTCGCGGGTGACGTTGGTCGAATCGCAGACGAGGGCCAGCACCCCCTCCTCGCCGAGACGGGTGAAGGTCTCCTCCGAGGTCGAGTTGCCGGCGACGGGCGTGTCGTCGAGCTTCCAGTCGCCGGTATGGAGCACCATCCCGAGCGGCGTGCGGATCGCGAGCGCGTTCGCCTCCGGGATCGAGTGGGCAACCGGCACGTACTCGATCGAGAATGGCCCGAGCTCGAGGCGGCCGTCCGCCGGCACCTCGCGCATGTCGACCTTGGGTGCGCCCGGCTCGCCGAGGCGGCGGGCCTCGATCAGGTTCTTGGTGAAGCGGGTCGCGTAGATCGGCACCTTGAGCTTCGGCCACAACTCGCCGATGGCGCCGATATGATCCTCGTGACCGTGGGTGATCAGGATGCCGAGCAGGTTCTCACGATGCTCCTCGGCGAAGCTGAGATCCGGGTACATCAGGTCGACGCCCGGCATGTGCTCCTCGCTGGCGAAGCCCATGCCGAGGTCGACCATGATCCATTTCCGGTGCTTCGGCGGCCCGAAGCCGTAGAGCGCGGCGTTCATGCCGATCTCGCCCACCCCACCCAGGGGCACGAAGATCAGCTCATCTCCCTTGTTCGACATTCCCATACCATCATCACACGGACCGCCGTCGCGGTCCCACTCAAGGAACGGCCTCGTCTGCCGTCACGGTCACGGCGCCGTCATGTTGCATGTGCGGCCGGAAACGGCCGCACGGCGGCGGCGCCC
>JAEWKL010000124.1 GCA_023386115.1 Pseudomonadota bacterium | reverse complement strand
GCCTTCGCCGGCAGCGCGCCGGCGAAGGCCGGCCGGCCGCCGACCCGGCCGAGAAAGAGCTCGGGCGACGGTGGGCCGGCCCGGGCGGCGTCCTCGCGCGTGAGCAGGCAGGTGGCGCTGCCCTCCGTCACCCGCAGCACCGGCACGTCGCCACAGAACAGCAGCAGGCTCGCGTCGGGGGTGTCCGCGAGCGTCGGGGTCGGGCCGCTGCGCTCGGCCGAGTGGCGCTCGAGCAAGCTCTGGGCGTAGCCGAGGCGATCCCAAGAAGCAGCCAAGGAGGCGGGCAAGGAGGCGGTCAAGGCGGAAGACCTCATGCATCATCGTGCGGAGCCCGGCGCGGCCCCTCGCGTCGCAGGCAGCATGGGCAGGCAAAATGATGCAAAAGCAAGGCGCCGGGCGGAGCAGGCGCCATGCTCCCGGTGCAGCCGGGTTGCGCGGGCCGGTCCTCGTTGGATCGGCTCCGCACGCCCGTGTCGAGCGGGGCCGGCCGTCAGACGAGGTCCGATGCCGGGCACACTCATCCGGTGACGACGTCCGGATATCCCTGCGAAAGCCCTCGCGGCGCCGGAGCGAAACGGGCTTCCGCGCGCCGTGATGCAATCGATCGAAAACCATGTCGAGTCGGAAAGACCGATTTCCGCACCGTCAAGGCTAGTGGAACGAGGCCGAGGACCTTGCCCGATCGCGCAGAGATCGCCTTCCCCTGAGGAGGGTCTGTTAAGGCCCAGATCCTAAAAGCCGTCTTGCTCGGCGACGCGCCAACGACAGGTTGTGGGACTGGATTGCCACAATGAGAGCGAACGTCTTCATCGCAGGCCTGGGCCTTCTGGCGGCGTGGGTCGGGACGGCAAGCCTCGCGACGGCGGCGGGGAGCGACCTGGACACCCTGCTGGCAACCTCCGAGGCGGGTCCCCGGGTCGATCTCGACGGCCGCCCCCTCCTGCCCGAGACCCTGCGGGACCGGCTGGCGGTGGTCTCCTTCGTGAGCGCCGACTGCACGATCCTCTGCATCACCCGGACGATGGACCTCGACGCCCTTGCCCGCGACCTGCCGGCCTCCTTGCGTGGCCGCGTCGTCTTCCTCGCGATCGGGATGGATCCCGCTGGCGACGAGGCCGGGCGCCTGCGCCGGGTCGTGCGGCAGCTGCTCGGTCCGGCGCCGCAGATCCGGGTCCTTCCGTCCGATGCCGGCGCGGTCAGGACGGTGGCCGGGGCCTTGCGCTACCCGGTGACCGCCTTGCCCGACCCGCCGGCGTCGGTCCTCCTGTTCGACCGCCGCGGTCGGATCGCCATGGTGCATGGCGGCGATCCCCTCGACGCCCCGCGTCTGGAGCGGGACCTCGTCGCCCTCGACTCCTTCCCCCAGGGTCTCGACCGGCCCTGACGGTCACTCCGCGGCGGGGCGAGTGCCGGTCCGCCGCGGACGACACAAGACCGATCGAGCGACGAGAGGGCCCCCGCATGCCGCCGGCCTTCCGCGGGCCTCATCTGCCGGCCGGCGGTCGCCCGCGCCTGCGGGGCACGGGATCCGCCCCGTCAAGCCGCCGCGAACAAGGCCCGCGCCCGCTCGACCAGTTGCGCCGCCGCATGCGCCGGATAGCGCTCGCGGGCGCCGTGCCCCCAGACCGGCCCGGGCCAGGCCGGATCGGAACGGAACCGTCCGACGACGTGGACGTGGAGCTGCGCCACCACGTTGCCGAGCGCCCCGACATTCACCTTGTCGGGCTTGGCGAGCGCCTGCATCACCCCGACGCCCAAGCGGGTCTCCTCCATCAGCCGGGCAGCGTCCTCGGGCGACAGGTCGGTCAGTTCCGAGACGCCGGCGCGGCGGGGCACCAGGACGAGCCAGGGAAAGCGCTTGTCGTCGAGGAGCAGCACCCGCGACAGGGCGAGGTCGCCCAGCAGAATGGTGTCGGCGGCAAGCCGCGGGTCCAGGGAAAAGTCGCTGGTCGGGAAGGCGTCGGTCATGCGCGTCCGTCAATGCGCCATCAGCACCGGCATGGTGGCGTGGGCGAGGATGTGGCTGGTGGCGCCGCCGAAGATCATCTGGCGCAGCCGGCTCTGGGTATAGGCGCCCTTGATCAGGAGGTCGCAGCCGATCGCCTCGGCCTCGGTCAGGAAGATCTCGCCGACGGTGCGGCGGCCGGCGGCCAGGGTGCGCCCTTGCGCCGACAGGCCCTCGCGGTTGAGGGCGGCAGCCATCTCCTCGGCGCTCGGGCCCGGCACCATGCCGGCATCGACCCCCAGCACCTCGATCCGGGAGGCGGCGCGCAGGAACGGCGACGCGAAGGCGACCGCGCGGGCGGTCTCGGTCGAGCCGTTCCAGGCGATCACCACGGTCTCGCCGATGCTCGCCGGCGGCAGGGGCGGGGCGATGACCAGGGGGCGCCCGCTCTCGAACAGCACCGCCTCGAGGGTGGTCATGCGCGGCGCCCCCTCCCCGCTGCCGGGACGTCCGACGACGGTGGCGTTGAACAGCCGCGCGTGCTGCGCCAGGAACCCGTCGCCGGGAGGCGCGTCGGGCCGCCAGCGCCAGCGCGGGCCGTTCTTTCCGATGTCGGCGCTCTCGCGGGCGACGCCGTGCCGCTCCATCGCGGCCGTGAACAGCCCGCCGCAATCGCGGGCCTCGACGAGGTCGGTCTCCTCGTCGCGCACCCAGGTCATGCCGCCGACCATGTCGACGGGGACGTACTCGGCGAGCGCCGGGCGCAGGCCGAACCCCTCGATGCTGGCGCCGAAGCGGCGGGCGGTGAGGATGGCGGTGTCGAGGACGGAATCGAGCAGGGTGTGGCGGGCGACCGGAACGAGGAGCGTCTTCATGGCGGCGCACTCACCTCAGGGCCTCGGGGACGACGGGCGCGATTGCATCACGGCAGCGTCCGGCCTGTCCAGTAGGCCCCTGCGGCAATCCCCGGCGCAGGCTCAAGG
>JAEWKL010000567.1 GCA_023386115.1 Pseudomonadota bacterium | reverse complement strand
AGCCCGGCGTGCGGCTCGTCGGGGTGCCGCCGGAGCGGATCGCGGCCCTGCGCTTCTCCGGCCGCATCACGCCGGAGGCCCGGGCCGAGCAGGAGCGGATCCTGACCGCAGTGCTGCAGGCGGCGGGCAGGAGCCCGTCAGCGCCGCCGTTCTTCATGGGATACGATCCGCCCTTCGCGATCCCGTTCCTGCGGCGGAACGAGGTGGCGGTGCGGTTGGGGTCGTGATCGTTCGGCACTCACGTGCACCGAGGTCTCAAAGTCGAGCACATCCCCCTCTCCCGTCTGCGAGAGAGGTTAAGGGATCGAAGATCCCGCGTGAGGATGGAGGCGGGTCAGAATAGAATTCGACTGTCGAGCCGGGAGAACGACCGTTCAGCTTTACACGGAAGCGTCACGCCCGCACTCCTACCCCTCTCCGGGCGATGCCGGGCTTTTGTATTTTCAGTTGATTGCATTGGAAGAGGAGCAAGCCAGCGACTCCCGCTCACCGCCCGTCCGCCCGTGCCACCGCCCGCTTGATGACCTGCTGCACCTCGACGTTCGACAGGAAGAGGTCGTGGTTGATGAGGCCGCTGCCGTACTCCGAGGCGTCGGCGACGCGCACGCCCAGCGCCTCCAGCCGGCTGCGATCCGCCGCACCCGCCCGCACCACGCCGCCCGCGATGGTGCTCGAGAGTTCGAGCGCCCGGTCGTTGGTCGAGGAGATCACGGTGATCTTCTGCGCCGCGGTGCCGAGGCGCTCGATGCCGTTGGTGAACAGGTCGATGTCGATGTCCGGCGCGGCGAGCACGATGGCGCCGATCCGGTCGAGGGCCGCCTCGCCGGCATCGGCCCGCAGCATGCGCAGGGTCTCGAGGGTGAGGAGCGTGCCCATCGAATGGGCGACGAGGTGGATGCGGCCGCCCTGCGCGGTGGCGAGCGCCCGCAGCAGGTCCTCGAAGGCATCGCGCGACCACAGCGCGCTCTCGCGGTCATAGCCGTAATCGAAGGTCTTTCCCGCCGAGGGCCAGGTGAACAGGCCGGAGGCGCCGCGGAAGCGGATGCCGTCGGAGAGCTGCGCCGCGCTCACCGCCGCGGTCTCGAACGACTCGCGGTAGCCGTGGACGTAGAGCAGCACGTCGCGGCCGAGCGCGGCTTCCGCGAAGGCGGTGGCGGCCTCGGGGCCGGTCACCACGCGCGGCGCCGAGGCGATGCGCCAGTCGCCCGTCACCACCGACGAGACCTTGCCGATCAGCGAGCGGTCGGGCGCGGCGAGGCGCACGGTCGCGAAGGCGAGGCCACGGCCGCGCTGGTCGGTGAAGTAGGGCGGCCGGCCAGCGGGATCGGCCGGGCGGCGGGTCGTGGCGACGAGGAGCACCGGGCTGACATCGAGGGCCGATTGCTTCTCCGGGCCCGCCGAGTCGCCGATCAGCCCGCCGCCGAGGCAGCCGCCCAGCGACAGGCTGGCGAGGGCGGAGAGGCCGAGGCGGGCCAGGCCCCGGCGCGTCGGCGCGGCGTTCGCTGTCATGTCGTCCCACTCGTCACCGGCGCGGCCGGCTGTCGCCTGCGCATTCAGGCCGGTGATGCGGCATGATCGTGGCCGCGGCACGTCGCGCTCCGGCAAAGCTCAGCCTGTTGCCCGAAGGTCACGCGTCTTCCGCCCTTCGTCCACAGCATGGGCTCTCGACGGGCGGGCGGCGAGCCGGCAGAACGCTCTCATGACCGTTCCGGCCCCCGACCTCGCCCAGCTCCTGTCCGGCAACCGCGCCGCTCTCGCCCGCGCCATCACGCTGGTCGAATCGAAGCGGGCCGACCACCGGGCTGCCGCCCGCGAACTCCTGGACGCCGCCCTGCCGCATGCCGGCAAGGCGGTGCGGGTCGGCATCACCGGCGTGCCCGGGGTAGGGAAATCCACCACCATCGACGCGCTGGGCGCGAGCCTCACGGCGCAGGGCCACAAGGTCGCGGTGCTGGCGGTCGATCCGAGCTCGTCGCGCACCGGCGGCTCGATCCTCGGCGACAAGACCCGGATGGCGCGGCTCGCCATCGACTCGAACGCCTTCATCCGACCCTCGCCCTCCTCCGGCACCCTCGGGGGCGTCGCCGCCAAGACCCGCGAGACGATGCTGCTCTGCGAGGCTGCCGGCTTCGACGTGGTGCTGGTGGAAACGGTGGGCGTCGGCCAGTCCGAGACCGCGGTGGCCGACCTCACCGATTTCTTTCTGGTGCTGATGCTGCCCGGCGCCGGCGACGAATTGCAGGGCATCAAGAAGGGCATCCTCGAACTCGCCGACATGATCGCCGTCAACAAGGCCGACGGCGAGGAGGGGATGCGCCGCGCCACGGCCGCCGCCGCGGAGTACCGGGCGGCGCTCCACATCCTGACCCCGGCGAGTGCCACCTGGGCGCCGCCCGTGACGACGATCTCGGGGCTGTCCGGCCAAGGGCTCGACGCCCTGTGGGATGCGGTGCTCGACCATCGCCGCAAGCTCACCGCGACGGGCGAGATCGCCGCCAAGCGCCGCGAGCAGGACGTGAAGTGGATGTGGGCCCTCGTCCATGAGCGGCTGCACCAGCGCCTCACCGGCAGCGCCGAGGTGCGCCGGCGGACGGCGGAGGCGGAGCGGATGGTGGCGGGGGGGGGGGGGGGGGGCCGGCCGGGGGGGGCGCG